>CAYOWH010000001.1:0-158217 GCA_964407615.1 uncultured Bacteriovoracaceae bacterium
GAAAAGGCATAATATCATTTAATTTATACCAGTATTCTCTTGCACATTGCGTTGTTGGATCATTCTTCACTACTGCTTTCGGTTCCGGAGTCCGAAACAGAGTCCTCAATTTGAGCTTGTCTTTTGTTTCCATTTAAAATTTGATCCTTTAGTTTTTCAAAGAATTCTGGATTAGATACAAGATATTCTCTCATACCCATGCGACCCCCAGTGCAAAGTGGTGCTTCTTCTCCAGTGTCTGGATCAGTATATTTTACACTAGAACCAGCAAATCTAATGATTCCATTGTCTTTACAGTAATTAACTGCATCAAGGAATTTATCAGTGCCGATTCCAGGTACAAAATCAAAAGTTGCTTCCTTTGCTAAAGCAGGCGCACATTTATTTTTTACCACTTTAACACGCATTGTCAATGCATTTTCTTGATCTGCTGAGGGTTTTGATGAAACCCTTAAACGTACAGAAGCATAGAATGGAATTGCATTACCCCCGCTGGTTGTCTCGGGATTTCCATACATGACGCCAATGTTAGTACGTACTTGATTAATAAATAAATAACATACTTTATTATCTACACTAATCTTACTAATAGAACGTAAAGCTTTTGATAATAATCTTGGTAAGTCAGCAACGCCAACCTCATTCATATTACGTTTAGTTTCTTTTTCTGATTGTGCGGCATCAATACTATCGAATACTACAACACCAACTTTACCAGTTTTACCTAAGTCTTGTGCTAATTGTAATGCTTCCTCTGCAGTATCTGGATAAACAAAAATCATTTTATCTGGATCTAAACCCATAGATTCTACAAGATCTAAACCTGTAGTACGCTCTAGGTCAATCCATACTGGAGGTTTTGCGTAACCTTTTGTTTCTACATAATTGCGTACAATTTGCAAACACAAAGATGTTTTACCTGCAGAAGGTGGACCAAAGATTTCTATAACTCTATCATCTGGTACGCCACCAATACCAAGTACAGCATCTAAAGATACAGAGCCAGTAGAGATAGATTCTACTTTCTCGTATTTAGGTCCCATAGAAAGAATTTCTTCTTTGCCATATTTCTTTGCAAATGCTGATGCAATTGCATCAATTTCTGGAATACCAGTTACTTTTTTAATAGCCATTTTTATCCTTATTGGAATTGTTTAGTGCAATTTGTGGAGGTGTTGATTGATCATAAAGATTTAAAAATCTATTGATATCAATTTTAGTAAACCAGATTTCATATTCCCATTTTAAATCATTAACTGTAATAGCATTAAAATGTGTTATATTTTCTGGATATTCAAAACTTAAAGAAGCAGTCCAGAAGTTTGTATGATTAAAATAGTTTACATAGTTTGTTTCTCTTAATAAATTTGAATTCTCGTCATATATTATTGGAGTACAAGAAAATGTAAAATAAGTTTTTGAATTTTTATAATCTAGTGATTTTTGATAATATACATACTTGTGATCTTTTAAAGCAAACCTTGCGTAATATATATCGTCTGTCATTTTAAACCATTTAATTGTTTCTAATAGAAATGGTTGTTGATTTTTGTATGAGATTTCAACATTCATTTAATTTCTTTCTAAGCTTAATAGTTTCTTCAATTGCATTAATCATTTTTAGAAAATGTAAAAACTCTTCAAATGTAATTTCTTCATCTACTCTAGCTTTGATCCAGTTCTTTAAAACTTGACAAGCACCGATCTTGAATTCCCAAATGTCATTTTTTAATTGAAAAACAGTGTCATTATTTACACTAAATTCTAGCTTATTATTGACATTAATTTTGCATGGAAATTCTATATCTATTGATGAAATTGTTTCTATTTCAAAGGAGAATAAATGATATTGTCTTAATTGTGCGCCAATACTAGCTATTCTATAAAACTCATCATAGTCTTTTGGATATGGTACTCTTGGATAATTCTGTTTAAGTAGATCATTGTATCTTTCTACATAATTAGGCATATTTAAATAACCATATATATAATCCATAATATGCTTAGCTTGTATTTCTGTATCGCCTACGCAATTATTTATTTCTTTTATAAACGATTCTTTGATATTAGATTCTATTTTGTTTTGTTCATTATAAATATATAGTGGTGCGGAGTGTACACGATCTTTACCTTTAAGTATTTTAGACTCGGGTACGCTTTTAGTAATTATAATGTCTGAAAATTTTTCATTTGAAACTGAAATAGGTAAAAATGATAAATAATAATTATCTTCAATAGACTCATGTTTGGTAAGGTTTGGACAGGGCGTACTTACTAGTCTTGAATTATAAATAAATCTACTATCAAAAACACGATAAGGAATAGTTTTATATTTTCCATTCAAATCAACACCCTTACTCTTGGTAAATTCGCCAACCTGGATTATTGATTTACCATTCATATAATCGTCAATATTAGATCTTAGCTTATCTAGTTTTGTATTTATGAGAAGTTCGTCTGCTTTTGTTAAAATCCCAATACCCTTAAGCTTAAATATATCCCCTAAAGAAAATCCTTCATTATAAACTTTTAATAATTCATTATCTAAGGGAATAAAGAAATAATTAGGCGCTTCAAGATTTAGTTCTTGAAAATTAAAGTTTTTGTTTTGGAGCGATTCAAATTTAAATTCTTTAGTACCAATTAAATCTGCATAGAATACTTTTCCAAAAGTATCTTTTTCTTTTAGTCCCGTTTTAATTAAAAAACTAATACATACATTTGTTTTGATATCGAAAACATTTTTATCTTCTTTAGTTTTGTCGCCATTTAAATTTAGAATATAAATTTCATCAAAATCTTTAAGTATAGAGATTCTCATTTGTTGAGAAGCTTGTGATTTGATAAAGCTGTTGTTTGTAATAAATGAAATCAATCCTGTATTTTGCTTATTGATCAAGTCATGACTGTATCTAAAAAATTTAATATAATCATCATTTAAGCCACCAGCCGTATTAAAATCTGGTTTATAATTGTCCATAAGATTTGTGATAAATTCAGATTGGTTTTTGCTTTTACGATTATAAGGAGGATTTCCAATTACAACAAATACTGGTTTATTTTCTTTTACTTGATTAGCGCCTTCAGTTTCTCTTGCAAGCAAACCTACAAAGTTATCTTTTTCAAGTAAGATTTCATTTACTGGAACTTTATCTAGAGTATTAGTTAAGTATATGTTTGTTCTTTGGCGACCATTACTAGTCTTCACTTTGTAACCATAGTGTCTAAACAACTGATCTAATTTAAAGTTAGCAATAGTATAAGACGTCATTAATAATTCAAAACCATTTAACTTATTAATTAAATGATCTCTAATATATTCAAAACGCTCTTTACTATCTTCAATTGAATCACAAATTCTTGTTGCGATTCTTACTAGAAAGTTGCCAGTACCAGTTGCAGGATCTAATACTTGGACTTTACTATATTTCTCGTCACAATATTCATTGTTTAAAAAGCCACCATTAATATTTAATTTATCTTTTAAAAACAATTGTGACATATCAATCATATAATCTACGATTGGTTCTGGAGTATACCATACTCCAAGATTCTTTCTTGTTTCAGGTGAATAGTATTGTAAAAAATCTTCATAAAAATGAATTAACAAATCACCACGTTGATGTTCTGTAATTGACAAATCATTTTCTTTAACTAAATTAAATATTTGATTAATTGAATCAAAAATATTTTGGTTTAAGATTTTACTATTCTCTTCTAAAATATAAAAGAATTGCTTTAAGAATGGATTGGATTGAGGCATATAAAAAATAATATCCTCAAATGTAAATTTATCTGAATCTTTATTTGATTCGTTATAAATCTGTTTTGCAGCAAACATTGAATAAGAAATGGTTTGCGCAAATAAATCAGAAAACGATTCGTCATTAATATCTGCAATTAAATTCTTTTGAATACTATCTCTAAGCTCAGTTAAAGTTTCAGATTCATTTAAATCTTTAATTAGATTTTGTTTTAATACTTTTGTTTGTTCTGCAAGTCTTTGTGCAAACTCATCTATATTCATTTATTAACTTTCTAAATAAAAGCAATCTACAGTTTCATTAGTGCTATTTAAATAATCTTTTAATGCAATAATTAACTTTAGTTTTGTTTGTGTTGCTGAATGTGTACTTAAAAACCCACCTTTAATTTGTTTAATAGATGAATCTAGTACATAGTCTTTTTGTAATGTTTGTTTATTAGCTGAAATATATTGTTTAAGATTTTCATTAGAATAAAGCATTTGAAGTTTGTCATATCTATCAAATAAGAAAGATACAATATTCTCTAAAGCTTGTGTCCAATTCTTAAAATCAAATACATAATCATCATCTTTTGTTTTTACTCTTAAAGAAGTTAATTTAGTATTTGGATCTAATTCTTGAGTTACCCTTTGCCAATTTAATAATTTAACTGGTGCAGGTTGTTTCTTTTTTAATTCGACGCAATAATCTTTTAATATTTCTTTTACAGAATCTACTTTGTATTTAGTTTGATTACTAATAAACTCACTAAATAAGTTTAAATGTAAATCTAAATCAAAGAATGATTCCACTACTGCTTTGATTTTTTGATTTTGAATGATTTGTTCTAATGATTCTATTTTTGTTTTTGAAATTAAATCTACGTTATTCATTCCAGATCTATTTTCAATAAAATCTAAAATGTTAACTTGAAATAATAATCTATCTGTTAATTCATCTTTTGATAAGTCTAATGCGTCATAGACTTTCCATTCTAATCCATTTGTCAAAATAGCCCAACGTACATTAGCAGAGATACAATATGAGATTGCTTGACTAACTGGTTTACCAATTAATTTTTCATTCAATCTTTTAGCTTCTACTAAAGCAATTGGTTTAGTTTGATTAGGTACAAATAAAGCGAAATCTACAGGATTTTCTCTTTCACCATCTGTAAGTTTACGCCATTGTGCTTTTACTTCTTCTGGATCTTCTCTATCCCACTCAAATAAATCCCTTAACATTGGTGCAATTAACCAATCAATTGTTTGAGACTCATTAATGTTTTCATAGTTTTTATCTGTTAGAAGTTTTAAATATTTATTAAAGTTTTTATTTTGCATTAAGTTACAATTATATAAAGAATTATTGTTAAGAAAAATATTACAGAGAACAAATCATCGTCTTGATCCATATTACCCCTTAGAACGTTGAGTCAATAAATAAATATTGCGCTCAATACCACTACATGTTGCCATAATTAAATCATCAAGACCTAATGAAAGTTCTTCTGTACCTTTGAGTTCATTATACAATTCGGTAAGTTCCATTAGAATGTGCTTTTCCATAGACAAAGCATTTTGAATTGCATTTTGACCAGGTGTTTGTTGTTTGTAACACATCATTTGCATTTTCATAATACCTTCTACAGCTACTAATTCTTCACCATAAGTAATAATTCCTTTTTCTGCAAAAGCATCAAAATGATCTACATATGATTCGTAAATTTCACCAAGTAAAAGATGATCTGAATAATCACCTTTAGCAGTTAAATGAGCATGATGATGCATGAGTTCAGCACATTTAAATGCACCAAGAATGTATTGATATGATTCCATTGACATAATCAATCTCCTATCTTTGTAAAAGTTATATTTTTGTTTTTAGTTAAGTATTCTTTAATGTAAACATTATTGGAATTTGGATAATCACTTTCATAGTAAATATTAATAACGCCGCTACTAATTAAACTTTTAAAGCATTCCCAACATGGCTCTACATTAACATATGCAGTAGAATCTTTCAAACTTACACCATTTTTAGCTGCTTGAAATACTGCGTTTCTTTCTGCATGTACTGTACGAATACAATGATTATCTATAATTAAATGTCCTGCCTCGTCACAATGATCATCTTTTGTTAATGAACCATTGTAACCAGTAGCAAGAATATTATTTTCTCGAACAATTACACAACCAACATGTTTTCTATCACAAGTACTTCTTGTAGATACATGTTTAGTCAATTCAATAAAATAGTTATTCCAAGTTCTATTCTTCATCTGTAGTTTCTGCATCATCAAAAAAATAAAACTTGGTTTTACTTTCATTGAAGATCCCAATAATAGATTCATAAGGTAATTCTACTTTATGATATTCCTGTTTAAAGGACAAACTTGTACTAATTTGAGTAGGTTGAAATTCTACTGGGTTCTCATATTTATTTGATAATCTTAAACTTACAAAAGCTTTTTCATATAAATAATCAGGCAAATGTACGCTATCAATATGTGTAGAAACTACTAAGTATAGCAACTCTCCAGAATTATAAATATCAAGTGCAATCTCTCTCTTTGTCTTCATTTTGTAATCTTTCTTCGTGTTTGGAAATTAGTTCTTCTAAAAGATTATTAACTTGATAATAATCTGAAAATTGCAAAATGTGTCTTGCAATTTCTTTTAATAAAACTAATGAGTGAATTTTTATTTCTATATCTTTTTTTTGCATTATGTTTCTTCTGTTGTTTTTTGAGCAAAGCAACCATTTACTTTTAAAAATAAATAAAACAACTTATTGAAGTTTGCTAAGTCAAAACTATTTAAGTCTATTTCTAATTCTTCTAAAATTAATTCTAAACATAAATTTGTAAATTCTCTATCTACTAACTTGCTCTTCTTATTTAAAACCAATAGGTATTTCTCTCTATTTATATATGGCACTTCAGTGTCTTCGTAATAAATAAAATATACTTTACCTGCTATAGTTATATTTTTTGGTATCAATAAATTCTGAAAATGTTTTTCATACCAATATTCGATTGATTCTGATATTACATGTTGCTGCGCTTTAGCAACTGATGGTATCTGTCCATTCATTATAATCTGTAATGCAGATTCTAAATTAAGAACAGTGCCATCTACTTTAGATGCTATACCTAGTATATATGTTTTATCAAAAAACATTGAAACGCTAGTTACAAAAGCTTCTTGTAAATATCTCTTTTTTCTGTTATTTGGATGCTGTAATTTTACGTAATCAATAATTGCATTATCAATTATTGCTTTTAAAATAGCATTGTATTCTGTATGTGCTTTAGACATTAAACCTCACTTAATTATTCAATTAATAAAGGTTTTAAAGCATTTTAGAATAATGTCAAACGGTTTTATTTCCGTGTCTATAAGTGCGTGTCTTGTTGTATTCTAATTTAATGTCGATTGCTTGTTGCAAATCGATACCATGTAATCCACAAAAGTCTGCAATTCTAATTACAGTATCAGCAAGTTCTACTGGAATGCCTTCTGGCTTTCCATCTTTTTCATAAATTTCATCTACAGCATGCCCTGCACGATGTTCTTCAAATGCTTCACTTAATTCACTATGCATAAGACAGATTAATTCACCAATTGTTCTTGGTTTGTCATGCCATCCTTTTGATTTTGCATTTTCGTATGCAGTTTGTACTAAATCATTAATCTTCATTGTTTAAAGCCTTTACTATGTCTTGGATTGTTCCATCATGAATAATATATTGACCACTAGTGCATCTACCCCATAGATAACATGTTGATAGTTCTGCTGTTGGTTCGCCTTGAGTTTTTAAATTTTGACCTAACCAATTAGAAACTAAATAAAATTCTAATGGTTCTTTAAAACAACCTGATTCAGCATCTGAAAGATCAGGTGTACAGAATAATGTTTCTGAAAATGCATCATTTTCTTTTACAAAATCTAAAAGCTCATGTGGTGCACGACAAAAAATTTCATTGCTGATGATATTTGTTGCACGTGCTAAAATTTCTTCTTCTGTTAACATAATGTTACTCCCAACCCCAATCGCCAGTCATACCAGATGCATTGTAATCAGTAACTACACCTTCAAAGAAGTTTTTGAATGAGTCACCGTTAACAATCCAATCTAGCCATGGCAAAGGGTTATCTTTTTGTTTGAATTGTGGTTTTAAACCTAATTGTAATAAACGTCTATCAGCAAGATATCTAACATAAGTTTTAATATCTTGTTTAGAAAGTCCGCAAATTACTTCTTGATTTTCATATACGAGATCAATAAGTGAATCTTCTAATTCAACTGCTTTAGTATAATTAGTATAGATGTGCGCTTTTAAATCATTATTAACAACTTCTGGATGCTCTTCACAGAAAGTTCTAAATAATTTTGTCATAGCGTCTACGTGCATTGATTCATCACGAATAGACCACTCAACAATTTCGCACATACCTTTCATCTTACCAAAGCGTTGATAATTCAAAAGCATTACAAATGCAGAGAATAAACTCATACCTTCATTACAAACTGATTGAGCTAATAGAACTGCTGTTTTTCTATTAGCACCTCTCATGTTTTCAATATTTTGAGATTGCATAAAATCTAATTTATCACGCATCTCGTCATACTTTAAAAACGCTGAATATTCTTCTTCAGCCAAACCAAGAGTATCATTTAATAAAGCATAGGCTCTTTGATGAGTACCTTCTCTATTAGCAAATGAAAGAAGCATATTTCTAATTTCATTGTTTTTAAAAATAGGTAAGAATTGATCAACATAATTACCAGCGACTACACAATCACTCTGAGTAAAGATTCTCAGAATTTGTGTAATGTGTGCTTTTTCTTCAGGTAATAAACCTGAATTTTTCCATTGATTTACATCATCTTGAAGCTTAGCTTCCCATGTACCCCAATGGATCTTTTCATGTTGTTCTGCGATTTCCATAGCCCAAGGATATAGAAATGGTTTGTAAGCTTTATTTGTTTCCAATAAACTCATTTTAATTCCATTTGTCTTTTAAACATTTAACTGCTTTTGATCTTGCTTCTTGCGCTGTTTCTGAATCAATAAAAGTTTCAGTCCAAGGTGAGATAGCAAGCATATCTTTTAATCTAAGTTTCAATGATTCCCAACTGAAAGGAACAGTTTCAATAGTTTGAAATGTAATTTGTTCATAATCAATAAGTATATCAAAATCCATAGTCATCTCATCCATGTTGCATAAAACTACAAATTCATCATTATCAAAATGAACACTAGCATAACCACCATCATTGTAAAAATCTGAAGTTTCTACAGAGAGTGTTGGAAATTCTTCTTTTAATTCAAAGAATTGTTTTTGTAATTTATACCTAGGATGTGCAGGATGCAAAGGAATATCAAAAATCATATTGAACATTCTGATATCTGAATCTGAAACTTTGAAATTCTTCATAGTATTTATTCTTCTACTATTTGATAGTAAACTTTAGTAAAGGCATTTGAATCGAGTACATATTTTAATGTTTCCCAACCATCTACAACTTTACCGTTTGATAAAAGTAAAATAGGTTTATTTATATCTGCAATTGATTTATCAAATAAATCTTCATTCTTTAAATAGTAATCTACATTCCAGTGAAAAACCATTAATGCAGATATGATATAAACGTCTGAAATTAATTTCATAAAACTATCCTTGGCAAGCAATACATTCTTGATAATCTTTAAGTGCTTTGCGTTCAATCTTTTGTGAAATATTTTCTGCAGCAGCACCTGAGTCTGTTCTGAGATAATATAAACTTTTTAAACCTTTTTTCCAAGCAAGAATATGTACAAAGTTAACATATGCTTTATCACTTCCAGCAGGGAAGAAAAGATTTAATGATTGTCCTTGGCAGATAAACTCTTGTCTGTCAGCAGCATGTTCAACTAACCATTGCTGTTGAATCTCAAATGCAGTTTTAAATACTGCTTTTTGATATTCAGTTAAACAATCAAGATGCTGTACAGAACCTTTATTTAAAATAATTGATTGCCAAGTGCTTTCGTATTCTTCAGGATTATCTTTGAGAAGTTCTAAAAGTAACTTATCTAGATAAACATTTTTCTGTAAAAAACTTCCAGCTCTAGTTCTATGTGTAAATGCATTTGATTTCCAAGGTTCAATAGATGGAGAAGTATTTAGAATAATAGAACTGTTAGCATTTGGTGCAATAGCTAACAAGTGACTATTTCTTCTTCCAGTACCAATACCATCTAAATATTCACCACGCTCTTTAGCTAAAAGCTCAGTTTGAATAACTGCTTTTTCTTTAATTATTTTAAAGATTCTGCGATTCATACCTTTTGCCATAGGTGACTCCCAAGGAATATTTTTTCTTTGCAAATATGAGTGAAAACCCATAGTACCTAAACCAAGAGAACGTTCTTTTATTGCAGAGTCAATTGCTTTATGTAAAGATTTTGGTGCGAAATCAATAAAATATTGAAGTACATTATCTAAGAAGGTAATACAATCTTCTACAATGCTAGTATCTTTCCACTCGTCAAAATATTCAAGATTTAAACTTGATAAACAACATACTGCTGAACGATCTTTATTAGTTGGCAACATTATCTCACAGCATAAGTTTGAACCATTTACTTTTAATCCTTTGTCTTTTAAAGATTGAGGCAATGCATTATTAGCAGCATCTTTAAAAAACAAATATGGTTCGCCTGTTCTGAATCTTACTTCTAAAATTCTCTGCCATAATTCTCTTGCAGGTAATGTTTCTTTAACTTCTTTAGATGCAGGATCAATTAAATCCCAATCTTTTCCATCAGCTACGGCATTCATAAATTCATCAGAAATACATACAGCATTGTTGATATTAAAACATTTTCTGTTTATATCACCACCTGTAGGTACTCTGATATTAATGAATTCAATAATATCTGGATGAGAAACATCCATATAAGAAGCATAACTTCCCTTCCTAGTGACACCTTGCTTCCAAGCTTGCATATCACTATCTACTGTTTTAATGAATGGTATAGGACCAGGTGCTTTATTAGATACAGATCTAATGTCTGACCAATGACCACCTACACCACCACCCATAACTGACATCCATCTTAATTCAGTAGAATGATCAATTAATCCCTCCACTGTATCAGGTACATAAGATAGAAAACAGGAAATGGGTAATCCTGTTTTTGAATTATCAGTTCTTGCATTGGAAAGAACAGGAGAAGAAAACATAAACCAACCCTTATTAGCATAATCAAAGATCCTTTCAGCTAATTCAATATCATTGTTTGAATAAGCATAAGCAGCTCTTTTAAATGCTTCTTGTGGTGTTGTCTCGTTTTCTAGCATATAGAAATTTTTTAATAAAGAAATCGCATGATCTGAGTAATCAAATTTATTCATTTTGTAATCCATTATATCTTGTTAATCAGAGTGAATAAGTTTTTCTATATTAACAAAGTAGTTTTTAGTTTCAAGTTTATGTTGGTTTCATTGTTACATATATTCGATATGATATATTGATCATCATGCTACAGATTCCACTTGCAAATGCGCCAGCAATTGATTGAGTAATGCTTGTGATATTTATGATATTCATAACCAATAACAATAATTCCAACCAAACAAAATACTTCTTTTGAAGAAGAATTAATTTCCAATTAAATTGTTCACCAAACAAATTTATTGTTGCTGGTAAATTACTCCATAGGAACATATATCCTATCCAAACAATTAAACCTAATGCTACGCCTTCTGCCATTTTTATTACCTATGTTGATGTTATTTTTAGTTCTACATGTAAACTCATTCCAATTTGTTCAAAAACTTTTCTGATATCTAATAATGTATCTAATCTTTGTTTCCAGAAATTTTTAACAATTTTTGCTGCAACGTTTGCTGATACAGTGCTATTCAAATAGCTATCTGCCATTTGTTCAATCACTGTAGCTGCTGGTCTTTTAGCACCTTTTTTAGCATAGTTACTGACGATTTCATTAATTAAAGAATTCTTTTTTACATCAGAACCACCACTAATAGCATCAGTAATACTGCTTGCTACAGATAAGTAGTTAGATGCAATTTGAATATTTCTTGCAATTGTTAGAAGAAGGTCTCTGTATTTTTCTGGATCTAAATCTTTTGATCTTGGAATCTCAATCATCAAATCAGAAGCCCAGTCGTACAAAGTCTTTTCATAAAAAACAAAATCTTTAATAAAACTTTCAGTAATTTCAGAATACAATTCTGCGCCTTCTACAATAGAAGACATTACATTCGAAGGAGTAATAGAAATTACTTCTTCAATTTGTTCTTCATTCATTTAAATTACCATAAAGGCTTTTTTGGTTTTGGTGGTACTGAATCAGATTGTTTTGTAGTTTGTGGTTTACTTGCTGTAACAGCAGCTGCAGCATTTCCTCTAGTTGCAGTTTGTTGTTGTGCTTTTGGTGCATTTGGCATTTGAATACCAGTAGCACTACAATATTGCTTCAACATTTCATTCTTGATTTCAGTTAAAGCTTCTTCGCCTTTTTCATCTACGAAACGCACATCATCATAATACTTTTCTATTTGATTTCCTTGTTCATCTTTACCAGTTCCTTTATGACTAGGGACAGATACAAACAAACCTTTACTACCTTCATAAATCTTGAATCCGTCAACTTCAATCAATCCTTCTAAAACTAATGATGCAATAGCTTTGAGTTTACCTGAATTTACGCTTTTTACTTTAACTTCGTAACTAAACATACTTTTTTTCCTCTTGTTTTGCTTTTTGATATATGATAACTGTTTGTACTGTTAATTCTACTAATCCGTCGAAAAAGTAATTAGTTGCTTTTTGGATCGGTGTCAAGTGAGTCTGTATCGGAGACGATAAGTTCTGCATTGTTTTTGTCTTTAAATCTTGCATATTGATATCCTAATAAAAAGAATATGTTCATGATTTTTGCAATGCTAGAATTATATAATGCAGTCTCATCGAGAATGTTAGTAAAAAACTTTTGCAAGTATTCTACTTCATCTAATAAATCTTGTTTATTATCGTTTAAATCTTTCAGAAAGAGAGTAAACAATAATTGTTCTTCAACTTTTGTTGTTGTTCCATCTTTGTTTTTAATGACAAACATTATTAATTCCAGCCAATAATTTTAGTGATTGCTGTTGCAAATAATTTTTGTACAATTGTGTATTCTCCTCCGGAGATAGGTACAGATGTTTTGTTTTGACCATCATTTAGAGTCAACATATAAGTTCCAGCGTATTGAGCTTCACCTTGTTTGAATTCTAAAGTTTTGGTAATTTCTTCTAGTTTGTGAATGAATTTAGGTGGATTATCTGGATTGTCAAAGAATTGACAAAGGTCACCCATGCCAATAGCAAATGTAATCTTTTTAGACCAGTCGTATTGCTTTTCCCCTGAAGCTTTAGTTACTTCAATTAGAACTGCACCTTCTTTTTCGATTCTGCCTTTTTCATTTCTGCGTGGCAAAATTAAACTAAATTGTGCTGCTGCACTTTTCTTGTAAACATTAAATGATGATGGATACATTCTTTATCTTTCTTCTGTTAATTTTTTATCTATTTGATAGATAAGCTCAGGTATACGTCCTCTATAACACTTTGTCAAGTGAATAGTGCCGGAAATATCTGATGTTAAGTAGGGTTCTGAGTTTATTAAAGTAAATAAACCCGTTTGATTCCAATTCATATTTACATCTATTTGTTGCGGGTCTCCACATATAATTAATTTGCTATTTTCACCTAATCTAGACATTAGAGTTTTTAATTCATGCCATGTCAAATTTTGAGCTTCATCTAGTATTAAAGTTGTGTTTTCAAAAGTGCAACCTCTTGTAAATTCAATTGGTATGAATTGAATTTTTTGTTTTTCCAAAAGCATTTCGATATAAGATTTTGATTCTTCGCCACCCATTACTTTTTGTAATACAATTTGAAATGAATCTAAATATGGTGCATACTTTTCTTTTATATCTCCTGGAACTGGTCCAAAAGCATTGTTATGTTTGCCTTGTACCATTACAGTAGGCTTTGTTAATATTATATTTCTTTTTAGCTTAGTTAGATCTTCTACCGCTTGAGCTAATGCTATTGTAGTTTTTCCTGTACCTGCAGGTCCCAATGCACAAACAACCAAGAAATCTTCATCCTTTAAAAGATTCATGTATATACTTTGTTGTAAATCTTTAGGTGTTAATCTTAAAGTTGAGAGTTTCTTTGTGTTTACTAATTTTAATTGATTTTTAGATACATAAAATACAGCAGTTTTTTTATCGTCTGTTTCTGATTTAAATACTACATAAGATCCATTTGGAATGGATGTATCAAACAGCTCGTCAACTGGCATTGTTTTTTTAATATAAAGTTCATCAACTAAAGTATCTTCAACAATATATTCGTTTACTATTGGTTCTTGCATGAAAGTCTCCTACATTTGCATTAGTTTTTCAATAATAGAGCAACACAACATTGCATCGTACACTGTGTAATGAGAAGCTATCATTTGATCTTCAATTGCTTGTAGGTCATAGAAATCTTCGGACTCACCTCTACTTTGCAATTGTTGTACTACTTGTTTTTTATTTTTCTTTACTAATATAACTATAGAATTTTCGATTTCAATTCCGCAAGCTGATTCAATAATTAAATTTTCAGTTATCTTTGAAACATATTTAAGTATTTCTGATTCACGATCAGCGCAATTAAAATCTTTTATATCAATTTTTTTGACATTATTAATTTCTTTTAACAATGTGCTTTTACCTACACCTGGTAATCCAATAACTTGAATTATCATTAGCAAGCAGCCCAACCAAAGAATACATAACCAGTTTTACCATTTTCTGTAAACTTAACAGCTTCGCAGTGATACTTTTGAACTGAATCAAGATTCATATCAGCATAACATTCTGCTTCATTTCTAGAATTAAATTGCATCTTTAAAACATTGTAACCTGATTGAGTAGAGATAGTACCATTGTAAGGATCATGACCGTATTCGTATTGTGCTTCTTGAACTAATTCATTGAAACATTGTTCTGCATCATCACCATAAGCAACATTAATAAAACTTTCTGAACCATTTCCTTTTACTGAACCAGTTGCAAAAATCTCTACTGCATTGCTTAATGTAGTGGTTGACCAATTATTAGGTTGTACACCAACGCCATTTACAATAATATCTCTGCCATGCAAATTCTCTCTACATACAAAATCTGCTACAGTCATTTCAGTATCTACTTGCACTTGTCTAGCACCAGTACCAGGCACCACAACAAGAGTTGCAGTACGAGATACATTTCCCTTAACACTTCCTGTAGCAAAGATTTCAACTGCATTTGTCAATTGAGTTGTATTCCATGATTGAGGACTTACACCTACACCATTCACAATGATATCACGACCATGTAAGTTTTCACGACATACAAAATCTGCGACTGTCATGTTTTCACTTACTGTTACTTGTCTTGCACCTGTACCAGGAACTACTACTAAAGTTACTGATCTATCTACATTGCCTTTTACTGAGCCAGTAGCAAATACTTCTACTGCTGATTCTAAAGTAGTTGTGTTCCATGATTGAGGAGATACGCCAACGCCATTAATAATGATGTCTCTGCCATGAAGATTTTCACTACATACAAATTGTGCAACTGTTGTATTTGAATCTACAGAGATTGAACGAGCGCCAGTACCTGGAACAACAACGAGAGTAATATTACGAGTAGCCATATTGAACCTGCTTTCTTTATTATTGTTTTGATGACTTTTTTTCTTTTGACTCTGTAATAAATTCTTTAAATCTTTAATGTCATTTTTTGATAGTTTTATCGTGTAAACATTTACACGATTTTTAGTGTAATTTTTGACAGTGTTTTTCTAGTGTTTATTGACAGTTTATTTTGTAATCTTGTTTGTAGTCCAGAAAGTCTTGTGATTAGAATCATAAACTTTTTCGACATTATTATTATTTAAACAAACCATCAAATCTCGGTTGTGAATCTTTTCATAACCTGCTGATTTTAAGAAAGTCTTGATTGCAGAAAACTTAAAAGTTTTATTCTTTCTTAAATATTGTTTAACTAAACGTTCTTGATTTTCATCAAAGTGATAGCGTTTAGTATATGGAGCTTTTTGTCTTACTACTGGTTGTTCTTGTTGTTGTAAAGCAACTGCAACTCTAGGTAAAACAGCATTCATTTCATTAATGAATTGAGTAGCTTGAGCTTTGTAAAGATCTTGTTCTCTTTCTTTATCTGATTTCAATGCATCAGCAATACGATCTAATAAAGATTGAGAAGAATTACCTTTGATAACGATAACTGTTGTAGACATAATTAAATCCTTTAAGTTAGAGGAATCTACAAATCTATTAAACTTTTCTTTAAATCAAATAATGGATGATAGCTATTAAGCTGTATAAAAATAAGTATATTGGATTAAACAAACTAGAGATTAAACCATGAATAATTAATCCAATTCCTACCAGGATAGTTACAAAGGGATCATCGTCTGGTTTATTTCCCCAGTTCATTTAATTACCCTTAACACTACCTGTAGCGAAAATCTCTACAGCTCCAGTTAGAGTTTGAGTGTTGAATTGTGTAGGTTGGACACCTACACCATTGATAATAATGTCTCTACCAAATAAAGATTCACGAGTAACAAGTTCTGCTACTGTCATGGTATCTTCAACTTCGAGAAGACGTGCGCCTGTGCCTGGTACTACTACTAATGTAACTGTTCTCATTTTTTGTTCCTTATTAAACTGTTTGAGTTTTCTTTTGTTCTTTTCTTTGGTTCTTTACTTCTTGAATCTTAAAGCGCAATGATTGCATGTTTGCTCTTAAACTTGCTAAATGTTTTCTAGCACGCTTACCAGCTGCGCCATTGCCTTCATCAAATTTCTGAGCATCAATTTGCAAAGCTGTTAATGTTTGACTTAATAAAGTTAATTCATTTTGTAATTTGAATTCTTGTTCTTGCATTTTTTCTCCTACATACCAAATACACTAAAATTTGGAGTGTTTGTAAAAATAATCTTGTTTTTGATTTGTACTTCGTTGTTGTTTCGCTCTTTGCTATACAAGGAGCATAATAAATGTACCACAGTTGCTGCAACTTGACAAGTTAAAGTTGTAATGATTCTTTCATTACAAGCAGCTTCAGTTACTTCTGAATCACTTTTTAATAACTTTTGAAATGTTTCAACTGCATTACTATTTAAACAGTTTAAATAATTAATCTCTGCATGTGTAAACCCCATTCGAGTTTCAAATGCATGTTCTACATTCCAATTTCCCTTTAGTGATTCACAAATGTCTCTTCTTGCAGATAAAGAGTCTACTGTCATGATTACTGGTCCATCTAAAAGTTCAGTATGTTTAGATGATTCGAAAAAGTAATCATGTGTTTCGATTTCAATTTCTGGATTAAATCTAAGTAATTGTTCTTTAAGCGCAATTACTTTCTTCTTGCCAATATCATCATGTGTGTAAGCTTGATTAGGGAGATTATGTGATTCTACAATATCTAAATCCCATACTCTAAACTTATGCCAACCCATTCTAGCTGCTAACATAGCAATCCAAGAACCGGTTGCGCCTACACCAATAATATTCAATACATATTTATTTGCATCTTCTGGTCCGAAGAATGCACTGTGTCTAAGAAATGATACTGTCATTTTTATCCTTATTTGTTAAATGGAGTATAGTTAGTTGATTCTGAGAATAAAGCATATTGAGCTTCAGTTGAATAAGTTTCCATAAGTTCAATAAAATCATTATTCCAAATATCGAAGTTGCCTCGATCTTCTAAAATAAATTGATCATACATTTCAAATGTATTAGTAAGTAGCTGTTCTAAGAAATTTAGATCTACTTTATTTAAAGTAAGTGCTTTAACTACTGATTCTACATAAGACTTCTTGATAGGCTTCTTTGTTTTGTTTGCTTTTAACGAATCAAAGAAGTTTCTATTCTTCTTTAACAATGAGATTAGAATAAACTTTTCTTCAATTTCAAAGTCTTCAAAAACTGCTTCAGCAAATGTTTCAGCAATTGGTTTTGTTACAATAGTTAAAGAATTAAATTGGGAGCCAAACCAACTCTTAATTTTAGCTTCAGCAAATGTTGCAGCTGATTTGTCTTTGTAATTATCTGGATGATAATCATGAATATTATAATCAGTATTTCTTGCAGTATAAGAATTAGTTAATGGTGGTTTTGGATAAGCTGGATTTACCCAAAAGTTTGAACTAGAAACTAATTTTGTATTTGCTGGTGGGTATACTGGTTTTACTACAGGCTCTTTAAATTTAGCTTTAGCCTCAGTATTAATCCAAGTCATATCATATTCAGTATAAACAATATCAAGACCTTCATAAACTAAACTTGTTGCAGGATCCCAAAGTCTGCAATAATATTCATTCTTTTTGTTAAAGATAAACATTAATACAGGTCTATTTGTGCCAGCATCTTTTTGTTGTTTTACTAAATCATAAAATTGTCTATTGTCTTGACCACTTGGATTAGGTGCCATATTGTGATGGCTATGACACCATACAGTCATTCTAGTAAGTTTATTAGAAGCTTCTACAATGCCATGTTTTTCTTTGAGTTCATTCCAGAAATTAACCATCATTTGGCTATCAGTATCAACTTCTACAGATGAGCAAGTTTGCTCTGGAATAAACATTTCCATAATTCTAAATTCAGAATTAGACATAGGTTCTAACAAGTGAAACCATTGAGCTTCTTTAGGAGCGATTGCAACAATATGTTGAATTTGTTGCATTAATTCATAATCCATAGAGATAAAAGGTTCTACAGGTGTTTCTTGTATAATTTTAAAACTGCTTACAGATTTCATAATTTTATCCTTGATTGTTGTTTGTGTTAGTTAGTTGTGTATATGGTACATATACATTTTGGGTGACATTTACTTCTTCTGGTGTTATCACTTGATCATAATGTTCTTGTTCTTCGTATTCATCTTCTTCGTTATCATAATCAGCCCATTCATGATATACACCGCATTCCATACAAATTCCATTTTGATAATGTTCTTCATGTTCACATTCTGCATCAGTAGGAATTTCCATATCTTCTTCTGTTGATTGTAATTCTTCTACAATTTCTTCTGTTAATTCTTGTTGATCCTCAGTAACATTTTTAATTGTCTTAGGGAAGAATTTATAGTTTTTACCCCAAGCATCTGAACTATTTGCAGATGATACCCAAATCATTACATTTACTAAAATCATTTTAAGATTATTTTCTTTAAATGCATTGTAAATATAAGGTGATGCTTCACCTAAACAACAGTTTCTTTCCGAAAAGCATAATGATTGAATTGAATCATTTCTAAAGATAACTGTTTGAGAAGCATGTGGATGCAGAATAATTTTCTTATTGTTTTTATCAATACCAAAGATTGTAGATTTATTTAGAGCATTAATTTGCATTGAGCTTGATTTTACAGAAACTTTATAAGGTCCGCCGTATACAAAATTATTTGAAGAATCTACTTTAATCTTTACAGGTTTAGAGAAAACAATTTCTAAGCTTTCGATAGTATACTTTTTATTAATTAAATCTTGAATATCATTAGCATTAAAATTACTAGAATTAAAATCTAAAGTAATTATATTGTTATTTGTTCCTTCAAGTTTAATAGATGAGATGTAAATTCCATCTAATTCTAAGTTGCTAAAGAAAGGATCTTCTTCAAAATTAGAAGAATTTAAATTTTCATTGTATGCTTTTAGATATTCGGTTTCTACTTTTGAATATGTTTGTAAAAATTTATTGTAAGTTTCAGAGAAACCATTTTTAGAAATAACACTTTCTTGTATTTTGTTTTTGTAATCATTAAGTTTTTGCAAACTTTCATTTGCAATTCTTGTATGATTCTCAAATTCTTGTTCAAAATACCTTTTGTGATTTTCAAATACTTCAAGATCTCTTTCAGCTTTTTCTAAATGTTCTTTAATTGATTTTTGTTGATTCTTTAATTTCAGAAACTTTTCTTCTAAAGCAGTTTCTACTTTTGGTTTAGCAGTTAAAGTTTTGAAAGCTTTTCTTTCTACTGGTTTTGGAACTGCAGGATTGGAAAACATAGAATAGTTAGTAAATAAAGATGGAAACTTTTCATGAAGATAATCAGAGAATAAGTTTGAGAATTTAGTTGTTTCTCCAAAAATCTTTGAAATTTGTTTATTATAAGCTTCCTTATCAAAGAAATAAATTGCATCTTTATAAGTAATGTAATCAGTTAGTTTAGCTAATGATTTTTGCGCACGTACATATGTTTCAATTTTAGATGTATCGCAATTTAAATTTAATAAGAATAGGTAGTTGATTTCTTCTTCTTGCTGTGTAGGAGAAAATAAACTGTGAGATGATTTAACTTTTAGAGTTACACTTACTGGTACAAATGTAGCTGTTTTGCTAGTAATTTTATTAAACTTTAAATCGCTTAAATAAAATGTAAAATCATCTTCTGATGAAGCAAAGAATTTATCTATGCAAATACATTTGATTTGAGAGTTTTGATAAGGTTGAAATGCAGTATCAATAATGCTTTTCATAGTAAGTGTTTGTTTAGGTTCTTCGCTTGTAACTATACTTTTGATAGTATTAGAAAACATATCCATGCTTCCATTATGTTCTTTAAGTAAGAAGTTATCTGTTTTCAGATCTTCTTTTGGAACATAGTATTTTGAATTTGCTAACTCTTTATAATCCATAAAGCTGATATCTGCTAATCTACCTAATGTCATTTTGTTAGTGTTAGATACAGTTGCGCCACCAATTTTACCAAATAAATCGTTCATTTGAACATTTGCTTCAAAATTAAAATCAGGTAAATTTAAAGCTGGAATGATATTGAATTGAGAAACTAAATTAGAAGGTAAATTTGTATGATATACTTTTCCATTATGCTCTACTCTATTTCTTGCATTGAGAATATGATTAGTAATTACTCTTTTTTGTAACATGAATTCTTTAGATTGAGAATCATGATGAACATTTCTAATTATACCAAGCGAATCTTTTTCAAAGTATTTATAATTAGCGGCAAAGGTATTATATATTTTATGTTCTGATTGTGCTTTAAAGAAACTATCATTTTTGCAAGAATTATAAAAGTTTGTTTTTGTTTCTTCTTGATAGAAAAAATTGTGCATCTTTTCTTGTGTAAGGAAAGCGAAGTATGCAATTGCTCTTTGCAAAGCTAAAATTTCCTTTTCAAAGAATGCATCTTTATATTGAATTACAACACTTTTCTCTTCTTCTGAAAGATTGTTTAATAAATCAATATAAGCAGGATTAGCTTTGAGCAAGAAATAATTAATATTGAATTTTCTTTCAAAAGCTAATTGCTCAATGTAATCTTTACTTTCTTTAATTCCATTAAGGTTTTCGTCAAACCATGATTCTTCTACATTAAATTTACTTTTTAGAAATTTTGGATTTTCTTTAAGTAAAAATAAATAGAATAAATTTCTAATATTTTCTTGAGAAAGATCTCTTGCACCATTTTCGTAGTTAGTTATTGCATTTAATTTTATTGTATCGAAATCTCTTGTATTAGAGAATAAACTTAAGCTACCTACAAAAGCTGTTCTTACTCTCCAAGTCTTGATTGGAATATTTGGTAAAGAATCCCATACTAAACTGTCTAAGGATCCAGAATAACTACCAAACACATTCTTAATATTAGGTTTTCTATTGCCAAAATAATGATCTACAGAATGAGCATCTAGCTCTGTAGCTGTAGAACTAGCAAATGTAGTTTTAAGTATTTGTAATCTAAAATTAAAACTAGAAGAGAAATCACCAAAATTAAGAGTTGGTAAAGAGTCTTTTAGTGGATCATATTCTTCTAACATTTCTGAATATAAAAATGTTTTTAAAAGTTCATTTCTATTTTCGTCATTATTAATTTCAGTTATTTTATCAAGTGGATTGATAAAAGGTAAATTGTAAAATAAAGATTTGATAATAGTAGAACTAGGATTTAAGGAGTTGGTTAGAAACATGTTAATTCCTTTGACTGTAATCTAAAATGTAGTTGTGAAGTCTTTCGAGAGAATTGAATGAATCGTATTCTGATTCATTTAATACAGTTCCAGAAGAATCTGTTGCAAAGTTAGTAATGATTTCTTTGAAGAAATCAGGGAATTTTGATTTTAATTCTATTAAAAATTCAATTGATTCTGCATTTAACTTTAAATGATATCTCATATTATATTTTAATATTCGTTCATAAAGCTTATGCACTAAATCAAAACTTAATCTTTTATCTAATCTTTCATAAAGGCTTTCTAAGTTCAAACTTAGTAGATTTGTTTCAAATAAATAATTGATCTTATTATTAAATAAAATTTTATTATTGTAATAGCAAATCTGCAAGTTATGCATATCATGCGCTTGAATTATAGAAGCTGGATTCTTAAAATTTTTGATTAATTGAATTTTTATTTTTTGTTTATTAGTCAGTAATTCTTGTAAATATTCTGTTTTGTAAATCTTTGAAGCGCAATCATATAAGTATCTAGACATAAATACATAAGTGATTGCATTGTCTGTTTCTATTACTTCTATTTTTTGCTGAAAATCATCAAGTATAATTTTAGTTTTCAGGAAAGATTCATAGTCAGTAAAGTAACAATCTAAATCGTTCCAATTGTAAATGGTTTTATTTAGATAATTGGATAATGCAAAACCGCCAGATATAATAATATTAATATTATTAAGTTCGGGATTAATTACATTAAAAATATTTTCTTTTCTCTTCTTTATGATTTGAGTTTTTTTATTGTTTTCCATTAATTGGAAATCTAAATTCATAACTTAACAATTTTTCCTAACTCAGTAATATAAATTTCTAAAGATTGCTCTTTAGTTTTATGTGATTGTAAAAAGTACGAGTCTTCTACTAGCATTGCTAAATTTTCATTGCAATTTGGACATAGATGAATCTTCTTAGATAAATCTAAATTGAATTCTATATTGTCAGTTACTTTTTGTAAAAAACCGCAATAATCTTGATCACTACATATTAATTTCATTTAAAAACCAATTCTTTTACGTGTTGATTTTTTAGTAAATTCTTTTGAATCTTCCGATTCAATCATATTAAAATAATCATTTAAGGAAACTTCATTTATTTCTTCTTTCTTGAGTAATTTGTTTGCAATCTTTCTACAAATTCTTTCAATTTCCCTATTGATTTTACGTAAATTAAAATTTTCAGATAGGTGCGCAATTAATTCTTCTGACAATTTAAAATTAAAGTTTAACATTTTATAGTTTTCTTTAACTTTATTAAAAGCATAGTTATTAATAATGTGCACTTTTTGTTCTGGTGTATAATCTACAAATTTAATTTCATCTAAACGATCCATTATTGGATCTGGAATGTTATTAATATCATTTGCTGTACAAATGAATGTACATTTTGATAAATCAATTGGGATCTCTAAGAATCTATCGATAAATTCTTTGTTTTGTTCTGGATCCAATAATTCTAATAGTGCGCCGAATGGGTCACCTTTATTTCCGTTTGATACTTTGTCGATTTCGTCTAACAAGATAATTGGATTAATGGATTTGCATTTTTGTAATGCACTTATGATTCTGCCTGGTCTAGCACCAACATAAGTTCTTCTATGTCCACGAAATTCTGACTCATCTGATACACCACCTAATGCAATTACAATAAAATCTCTTCCTGTAGATTTTGCAATACTTTTTGCAATAGTTGTTTTACCAGTACCTGGAGGACCACTAAATAACAAGCAGCTACTTGCAGTAACGCCTGTTAATTCTTTTAAAGCATAATAGTCTAGAATCTCGTCTTTTATTTTATCTAACCCATAGTGTGATTTATTCAAATCACTTTTAATGAGTTCTACATTGATACTTTCATTATTTTCAATTTCCCAAGGAAGTGTTTCTACTAGTTCAATATAATCTTGTGTAGAAGAGTGTTCTGAACTACTAGTGGGCAATACTGAAAGTCGTTTCTTTTCTGTAGCTAATTTGTTTTTGACATATTCTGGTAAATTTTTTCTTGTAGAATTTTTACCAAAAGATTTATTAGGAATCTGTGGAGATGGTTCTTGCTTGTTGAATTCTAATAAACAAGTATTTGCTACACAAATCTTTTCATACCAAATTGGCGCTTGTAAATACCTAATTAATAAATCTTTATCAGGTTCCATTATAGACAAACAACGATTAATGTTCATTACTTCATTAAATACGCTGTCTGTTTCTGTTATAGCATCTTTTAGATAGGGATTTTGCAATGCGAGATCTAAAAAAGTTCTGAGGAAGAGGCGATCTTCCTTCTTTAAAATTGTCTTTGAAAATTTAAATTCACAGAGTTCATCATCTTTTAATGTTAATTCGTTTACTTTTCGAAAACATGTAAATGATACATTTAGTTTACCCTCTGTTGACAGTTCTTGATTGTTTAATGAGCATAAAAGCCCAAAGTCTAATACATTTTGATTATCTAGAATTCCAAAAATAAAAGCATTTGTATAGCTTTCGTTTGGTGAACTTAAATCTTGTGTTTGAAAGGTTTTAGTATCTAATTCTAGATTGTAAGTGTTGCTAGGTATAGGAACTAGAATCGATTTATCTATAAGTATGATTGGTAAACTATGCATCGGTTCGTCTTTCTCTTTATAATTTACATTACTCATAGATAATATCTAACTCCTATTAATTCTTTCTAGCTAGAAGTGATAGCTGTCTATTGATAGATTCTAACTCTACAGCTTTATCAGTAACTTGCAAGAGTTCTTCTGATAATCTTTCAATAGTTTGTAAAAGTAATAAACTAGATTCAAGTAGAGATGGGTGTTCTTCTTGTTTTGGTTTAATTGCAAACATTGGAGTGTAAGTAGAATCTCCATCACTATCATCTTGATCTTCTACATCTTCATTTTCTTCTTCTTGAATTCTAACAGAAGACATTGGAGTGTAACCATTTACTGAAACTGGTTGCTGAGAAGCTTGCATTGTTGTGTAAACTGGTTCTACTTTGTCAATTTCAAAATTGAAATCAGAGTCTTCGTCTTTGTTAAAATTCACTTGATCATTTAATAACATTACTTCCATTTTGTCATACGCTTCATCTTCAGATGCTGCAGTTAAAACAACTGGTTCAGAGTAAGTTAATCTAGTAACTAAAAAAGTATACTTATTCATATTATTTGTCCTTTAATTGATCAATCATTTGTTCGAGAATCAATTCTTGTTGTTCTTCAAATTGAGCAATTTTTTGTTTTAGTATTTTGTTTTCTTCTAGCAGATTGAAATACTTTTGTTCCATTAAGCTTATTGGAAATGATCTGTGTTTTATATAGTAAGTTAAATTACTTAGAATAATAACCAAGACATAACCTATAGCTAAGTAACCTGAGGTAAAAGTAATATCTGCTAAAATGTTTGGAATGAAAAAAGTTAAGTCCATATGGAAACCATTGTATTTAAAAATATTGTTAACGCAATGAGGGATTTATAAATTCTTTTGATGTTTAAAACTAACATATCTTTGACTCCATGATTTGGGTTATATTTTTTAATACAAGTAATAATTGATTATTAAATCAATTGTGTACTTTATACTTTCTCGCAATCTAAGCGATTTAAAGTTGTTACATTTTTGATATTAAATTTTGAAGTTAGAAAACTGATTAATTTTTTTAAAGATAGATCTTGATTTACTGCATGAGACAAATAGTTTTTGTTCAATACTTTTAAATCAGTTTTATTCATAGAATACCATTTTTCTTGTTGTGGAATTACCACATTAGAAATTTTTACAAATATTCTTTTATCAACTGGTCGATGTCCATGATCAGTAAATGGAGCGTGTTGAATATCTAAGTATTGATAAATGTCGCCATTATTATCAATTGCAAAATGACAAGTAGTATTTAGATGAGTACTTAGAAATCTATCTACTGTAGATGTCAAACAATAATCGTATTCAATTACTATTTCGTTTGGTTCCCTATAGCTTTTTTCATATTGATTTATATATTGCGTATCGTAAATATCAAATTCATTCAATGTGTAGGAGTATATTTTGCTATGATACGCATAAGATTTTTTGTTACAGATAATCTGATCTGAAACTTCAAAATGATTATCTTGCTTAATGATTTTGCCAGAATTCATTAAATTGAATAGTAGTCGATAAGTTAAAGAATCGATTACACCTGTTGGTTTTACTGAGATTTCTTCTTGAAAGATTTTAATCTTTTCAACAAGTTCATCATCTATTTTTTTACAACCAAACCATTCAGCTTCCCAATGCAAATCTCTTTGGGAAACTAAAAGGTCGCTAATCTCATTAAGCATTCTAGTAGTCATTATTAATCTTTCCTATTTAATAATTCTAAATCATTCACAATGATTTCTAGTGAAGTGTGCAACAAACCTTTTTTATCTTCGATTTGTTTAGTTCTGAGAGAACCATTGACACGCACTCTATCATTTTTCTTGAATTCATTACAAATTTTTTCTGCAACGGTAGACCATGCAGTCATAGGAATTTTCTCAATTCTTTTTTTAATTATAAAAGAATCTTCTTCTTGATTCTTTTTAGATTTGTAAACTAGTTCCATAACTAAAACAAAATTAGTAACAGGTCTAGAAGAATCTGTAGTGTGTCGAAGTGTTAGATCTGTTGCAATATAACCTTCTCCGTACCAAGTATTTACATTTTTAGTCATTTTAAACTTTCTAATCTTTTTTGTACTTCTTGTTCTACTCTTTGTTCAAAGCGTTTTTCTTCATCTAACTTTCTTTGATCAGGAGTCTTGTAGTTCTTCATAGTTTCGGGCCATAACATATTGGCAAACTCATGCACAGCTATAGCTACTTGTGAGATTTCCCATTGAGCATCACCACCTTCTCTTAAATCTAGAAATTTAACTAGATTATTAAGATCAATTGTACCCCAATAAGTAGTGTACATCATTTCTGGTAATACTGCTCTGGCTTGTTCTCTTGCAATTCCAGCATTAATTAATGCATTGTATCTTTCTAAAGATTCTTTTGCATGTAAGTTTTGTAAAGCAACTGCTGAATATTCATATACATTATATTCACCATGAGTTACAAAAACTGTCGGATTGAAATTTTCTTTTTGTAGAGATTGTTGTCTGTTTTTTGGATCAGGAATTCTATACGAGTTTGGACACCAAAACTCAATATTCTCTGATGTGTGGCGTCTAGAGATTTCATTAAATGACCAAGTTCTATGACGCATATGTTGTTTAGCTACAAACAATGGTACTTTGAATCTAAAAGTAACAATATTATGTTCTAAAGTACTTGTATGTTTATGTGTAATTAAATACTTAATTAATTTTTTGTCTTCTTCAGACAGTTCACTATTCTCTTCTTCAACTTTAAATTTATCATACGAAGCTCTAGCAGCATTAACTACTGTAAGATCTGAACCCATATATTGTACTAGATCTACGCAGCCAATGTTATCTCCTTGATCTAAGTAGATGAATTTTTTAAAGGTCTTGAATTGCATGTAACTACCTTGTTTATTACTGTTGGATAAAAGAAATTGTTTTCTTTTATATGGGGTTGATTATTTATAAAAATAATTAAAAAACTAAAATAAAAACTTATCATTTGTAGCCACCACTGTTTGAGTATGTATTTCTTTAGATATGTAAGTTTGTATAATTGGTTTCTCTTCTTTAATCAAGTTAGAAGGAATATAAGGATTCGGTCCATGCTTGTAGATTAATTCTGTATCAGAATAACAAGACATGCCTTTGAGTTTTGAATCTGCTCTAGAAGGCCAATTGATTTGCTCTATGCATTCTTGAAATATTTTATGTAAAGGATTATCTATTGGATTCGTTGTTGATTCAATACTAATAGTATAAGTGAGTGGTGTTAGTTTAATTTCTAATCCAAAGCCAGTGTAATCATTTTTAAATTTTGCATTTTCAAAAAAGTATTTTGCTGGTTTGAACATCTTACTTGTTTCTATTAAGTTAAAACAAGCACTTTCAATTAAACGTTTTTTATAATCGTTCAAGTGTTTTTCTGCTACTGTTAAAAACACTGATCTAGATATTGATTTTTCTAAAGTGAAAAATTCTGGATTGGTATACAATTTTAAAGCAAATTCATAAGCCTCATCTACTTCATCAGTAATAACAGCTTGATACATTTGCCTATAACTAGACCAAGTGGTTCTAGTTAAGTTTATTTCTGTGTGGTACATTAATAATCCTGCTATATATTGTTTTAAGTCTATTAGCTAAATGAATAATCCATTTTGCATACTTTTTATTTGAACATTTTGGACGACCACTTGCATAACAAGCAATCGCATAAGCATATTTTTCTTTAGGATAGTAAGAGTCAGATAATAATCTTGCCATTACATCTAAGTTAATAATTGGAATTAATAAATCTTCTTTGGTTTCTGGTACATAAATATATTTTATTTGCCCTAACCCTATTGCTCCTTCATTATTGGTAGCACTAGGTGTCCAACGAGATTCATTAAAAACAATTGCTGATAAAATAAACGGATCTACTGCATATCTTTCAGATGATTCGATCACATGCTCGCTAAGTTTGCAAGCTGTCTCCTGTTGATGTTTCTTTAGTTGGAAACTAGAATCTTCAGAAGAAGCTAACAACCACATCAAGCACAATGATTTTGCATCAATCAATTTTTTTTCCTTTCGCTAAATCTTCTAGAAGTACATATATTGAATCCATGAGAAAATCATGATCTCCAAAAAAGTATCTAGATAAAACTATTGGTAGTAATGCAAAGTTTATAGGAAATAATACAAAAAAGGAACATAAACATACAACTAAACTTAAAGCTACTGGTTCTTTAATAATAATTGTTTGGTCTTTTTTAATTTTGTTTTGAGAAATTCTCAAATGAAGCATCATGTCTAAAGTAATTGCTAAAGCTACTAAATTCCAATAAATAAAAAATTCATGCATAATTTTTCTTTCTTTGTTACAGATTAAAAGACTTAAGGGGGACAACCACTCCCCCCTTAAATCTCAACGTCACTTTCGCAGCCTATCTGTGACCGATAGGAAAGGGCCTGATGGGCAGGACAGCTGCTAGCTTAAAGGTGAGATTCGAACTCACATAACTTCCAAAAGGATAAAAACGAAGTATTTTACCATTAAATCACTTTAAGCGTATTTTAGATATATCACATACTTTTCATTAATGCAATATATTTTTTTAGTAAATGGGCCCGCTGGGACTTGAACCCAGGACCAGCGGTTTATGAGACCGCTGCTCTAACCGGCTGAGCTACAGGCCCTTAGACAACAAGAGGATTCGAACCACTATGATGTGAGTATGTTAATCAAGGTGCGCACTATTAACAATACATACAACGTTTTACCTGTTAAACTATGTTGTTGAATTTTATATAATCAATTTATAATTGATTGTAAACGTCTATTTCTACAGCACAAACAAATAAATGAGATTTGTATTCTGCAGATTTGACAGTTGTAAAGATCTCAATTGAATTTTGTGGTAATTCTAGTAAAATTTTTGCACTCCAATACCTTTGTTGAGGTAGATCAAAATCTACTTTTGGAGCACAAAAGAATTCTAGATATCTTTTATTATTAATAATTGTGTGTTTAGGACTATCTATTTCTAGATATTTAGATAAAGATTTAATTTCTGAATAGTATAAATCTTTATTATTTGTCATTTGCTTATAATAATTTATTTGTAATGGCGGCTCTTTATTAAATAAATCATAAGCATCTTCTAAGATTTCTATATAGTTATTCATGTTTCATTAACAACTTTGAATAGTCATAAAGTTCTTGTTCAGTTAAAGGATTGAATATAGGCATGATAACACTTGGACCTAATTTATTTTCTAAAATTAAATTAGAAAAATACTCAAAACTATGTTTTTGATTAGTATCTAAATTTACAATGTAATTTTCAAAATGATTTTGATTAATTGATTTTAATAAATTTCTTGGCCAAGAGAATTTTTCGATTTCTAAAGTTGTCATACTTTCAAAATTTAATTGAAACTTTTGAAAGATTAAATCTTGTTCATTAATATGAATATAAAAAACATTTAAAAATAAATAAGTATTTGTTTTTTCATACTCTGAATATTTTTTTTCATAACTTCTTTCAAAAACAATAAAACACTTTGAATCTTTATTAAAATGTTTATTTTCTTTATTGATTGTATTTAACAAATCGTAATATAAATTTGTCCATTCTTTTGTTTTATCTAAAAGTTTTATTATAAACAAAGGTCTGATTATAAGATAAAATAAACAAGACAATAACCAAATAAAAAAAAGGATTGTTTTTAGAGAATCATAAAAATCTTTATTTTTCATATGAGAATTTAAATTATTTATTAATTCTTTTTTTTCTAATTCGTATTCTTGTATATACTTTTTATAATCATCAAGTCGTTTCCAATTGTTGTTTAATCCTTTTTTGTAATAATCTATGCTGTTATTTTTAGATTCTAAATCACTTCGAAGACTAATAATTTTATCTCTTGCGTTTCTCGTTTCACCATTAACATAATCATAAACACCAGCAAATATAGCAGATAAAAAAAACAGAATAACATAACCTGCTATGTTGTCATGTTTTTTAAACCATTTTACAAATTTTGTTGAGTCTAACATTAATCCTCAGTTGTATGTGTAGTAGTTTTTGTTTGCATAATCAGTAATTGCTTTTCTGAATGTTAATGAAATGCGTTCCCCAACATCTTCTTTTGTTTTAAGCACTGCATGTTCATAATCTTCTTGGCAATTATTTTTCATAACTATCATGTCTCCATGAGACATTAATATTTTTTCTATTTCTCTAGTTTGTTTATTTCTTAATTGAAAATGTCTTGGATTTCCAAATGAAACGCCGGCAATAGTAGTATTTTTTCCTAAAAACCGTTCGTCATCTGAATGCCAAGTAATAGAATCATTTCCATCTCTATAATATCCATAAAGAATGAAATTGAATTCTGTTTGAGTTTGTATCTCTACATTTTCTTTTAGTTTTAATATCCATTCTGGATGAGGAGTACCTTGGTTGTTATAATAATTACCAGTTACATAAGTTAATCTTGGAGTAATAACATTACTGCGGTCTTTTTTAGAGTAGACCACTTGTCTCCAAGGTATTTGCGATTTGAGTAAATGAAAATAGCTATCAGCATAATTTTGTGGTACGAAGCTTTCGTAAATGTCTCTATGGTTTAAAATGGTAAATTACCGCAATTACAATTGCAATTACAATTAATTTGAGAATTTTGTATCCGACCCTCCGATACTTGGGAATGCGTTCTCCAACCGTTAGTGTTTCCCCAAGTACGATTGGTACTCCAATTTCCTGAATTTTGATTACTTCCCCAAGTATTAGGCGGATTTAAATTGCTATAATTGTTCCAATGATTAGATGTTGTTTCAGAATTCCATGGCACAGCTACTGATTTTTTGCATTCTTCATCGTGATACAATGACCAATACTTTTTTTCTTCGTTAAATTTTGCATAATATTCTTCTAATACATAAAAAAGGTCTTCTACTTGATAGCCTAAGAAAATTTTATTTAAATTTTCATCAGCAACCCTGTATTCTAATGGTTTTTTATTTAACCTTGAAACATATTTATGTAATTCTGGATTGAGTACTTTACATACTTTCATAATTTAGCCTTTATACAAGTCTCTATGTTGATTTGACAAATCCATATTCTTTTGCTCTTTCAAAGAATGTGCTTTCATCTTTAAACATCATAGATAGTTTTTGAGAGATTTCATATGCAGTTTCATGATCTGCACCAGTTTGTTTTAAAAAGTTGTACAGTTCAATTGCATTTGAAGTTTTGTTATTTAGATTTTGTTTAATAGTAGAATAATTGATTTCTAAATTCTCAATTACATAATTCATTTTATCTAACATATTGCAGATTAAATGAAATGAATCAGGAATAATAACTCTTTCTACTGAAGAGTGACTAATGTCTCTATGGTTCCAAGTTACAATGTTTTCTAAAGAAGCGTGCATATAAGATCTTAATAATCTTGATAGCCCGCAAATATTTTCACATGTAATTGGATTTCTTTTGTTTGGCATTGCAGAAGAACCTTTTTGTTTATCTTCAAAAGGTTCGAATAATTCTTCAATACCAGTTTGAGAATGCAACCTAATCTCTGTTGCAATCTTTTCTAAGCAACCACCTAGCAATACTAATTCAAATAAAATTCTAGAATAATTGTATCTAGGAATAATTTGAGTGATTTCATCTTCCTTGTTACTATTTTCCATCGAATAAATTCGAGATAAAACTTCTTGTACATTTCTATTTGATTCTGTAGCTTGACCTACAGCACCTGCAATTTTAACAAAAAATAATTCATCTAATTTATTTCTAAATGAAGTAATAGATGTTTCAATTAAACTATGCCATTGTTTAATTAAAGAACGTAAAGGAATAGGCAATGCATGCTGACCATGTGTTCTGCTCATAATTTGAACATTTGGAATAACTTTACTAGATAATTCGAACATATTAATACTTAATAAAACCAATTTGTTAATCACTTGTTCGAATCCAAATTTCATTCTGATCATATCTGTACTATCGATTAGATCAGAAGAAGTTAATCCTTTATGAGTATTTGGATTATTGAATTTTTGATTATACCATTTTAAAAATGCTAAAGTTTCATGTTTAGTTTCTAATTCAAATCGTTTGATTTCATCTAAATCACTTTGCTCTAACTTAATTGAGCTATAGTTAATAATATAATCTGCATCAGCTCTTATTAAACCAGAATCATGTTCTAAATCGTTTAATCTTTCTATAGTAGAATAAGTTTGATATTTGAATTTGTCAGAAAAGATATAAGCGATTTCAGTATCTTCGTATCTTTCAATCATATATTATCTTTCTATAGTTTGAGTTCTGTCTGCACCTACGGAAATAGTTTCAATAGGTGTGTTAATTGATTTAGAAATAAAATCAATTAGTTCTTTTGCTGCACTAGGTAATGCATCGTAATTTTTGCAATTTGTAATATCAGTTTGCCAACCATTAAAATTCCACCAATTTTTTCTTGTATCTAAAACACCAATAGAATCTAATCCTGTAAGTACATCTAATTTTGTGATTGCTAAACTATTAAAGTCATTTAATTCTTTAGCTTGTTTTAAATCATATAAATCTAACCAGCCTACACGTCTAGTTCTACCAGTGTTTGTACCAATCTCTTTGCCTAGAGTTTGTAAATGTTCTTTAACTGAACCTTCTAAAATTTCTGTTTTAAAAGCGCCATTACCAACTCTAGTAACATATGGTTTAAATACACCAATACTAATTTCTGGGAAATCATATCCCATACCCATTACATAGGGAATCGCTGAGGAGATAGTAGCAGTGCTAGTGCAGAAAGGATAAGTGCCATGATTAATATCTAGCATAGTACCTTGTGCACCTTCAAAAATTACATTTGTATATCTTGAAGCGTAAATAAAATCTGCTTTTGCACATTCTCTAGTTACATAAGTAACAGGAATAGTTTTTAGTAACTCTAATGCTTTTAGATTTTCTTCATATTCTTCTTCTAAATAATCAGTGTGAATCTTTAATAAATTTCTAAGTTTTTCTTTGTAATCGCCAGACAATACATCTTTGATTTTTAATGCAATTCTTGCTGCAAAATCACTTACTGTTGGACCGATTCCAGATTTAGTAGTACCAATATTTAGAATCATATCATTTCTTGCATCAATCTTTTTATGGATAGGTAAAGAAACAATACATTCTTCGTCAACATATAACTTAGCTACAAAATCATTGCTTGCTAAGTATGTTAACTCTTCATTGAGTAATATTGGGTCTACTATTGCGTTTCCAGAGATTAAAAGATCAGTATCTTTAAATACCCCAGAAGGCACTAATCTTAGTTTGTATTCTTTATTATTGAATTTGATTGTATGTCCAGCATTTGATCCGCCAGACCATCTAACTACTAGATCTTTTTGTTTAGCTAAAAAATCTGTAATTTTACCTTTGCCTTCGTCACCAAATTGAGCGCCTACAATACTAATAAACATGTGGTTCCTTTTTTATTCTAATTCAATTTCTTGTTTCTTCTTATCTATTAGATCTAACAATTTATAAAAGGTTAGTTCTTCATAGATTTCATGACTTACATTTTCATACATTCTTTGCATTACAATTACATGTGATTCTGCAAATGCAATTGATGGATCAAACAAAAATGTAGTTACTAAATTTGTTGAATGATCTGTAAGTGTAATGTGAGGTTCTTGAGAGTTTGGAAATAATTCTAATGTTAAATTATTTCTTAAATTAAAAGAGTGTTTGCTATTTTGATCATAGCCTAAATCTCGAAAATGACTTTCAAACATTAATGAAATCATACCCATTTTATTTAGTGACTTCATATAAGTGCGCAAATCCATATTATTCTCCTTCTTTAGGCCATTTATTTAATGGACATGTTGTTGATTTAATGAAAGCTTTTAGTATAAGGAAGCAACCACATTCATTACATTGATTTAGTTTCTCATTATATGAATTGCATTCCGTACATACTTTAATTCTTTCTTTATATTTTTCTTTAGATACTGGTATTAAACCTAGCATTACAATGCATACCCTACAAAAGCATTTAAGTTATCTTGTGTAGTTAAGTTTTGTAAATCAGATTCAGTTAAACTAAAGTGTTCAGATACTTCTTTTAAGAATCGATTTAATTGTTTCTTTGCAGTTCTTCTTTTAGTGTAAGTTGCTAACTTACTTCTTGTTTTTTGAACTACTAAATCATTTTGTTCTAAGTCAAAAGTAATTTTATATCTCATTGTTTAACTCCTTGATTGTGTAAAGTAATTGTTTGTTTTGATACAAGTAATAGATCTCATAAGATCTTAAATCTTTTAATCTTACTATAAAGCTATTACTTGAATATGTTTTTTGATCCCAACAGACTTCTTCAAGTATCTCTTGTTTCATATTCTCTAAATATACTGCTAAGTCAGAGGTTTCAAAGTAATCAATTTGAGTCATTGGTCCCCCAAGAGTGTCAATATTTGATTGTTTTTTCGTGTAAATAATTACACGATTTTTAGTGTAAACATTTACATTGTTTTTTCGTCATTTAATGACATTTCAAAGTACTTTAACCATAATGTAATAGATACAGATACAAAAGGTAAGTATAAATACATTAAGAAATATTGATATTTAAATAATTCATAAGGAAATGGTGTAAGTAAACTGAATGCAGTTACCCACCATGAAGTACAAACAATACAGTTTGTAAGTAAGAATACAAATAAATAGAAGTTATTTGTATCAGATTTTTCGGCCAACCATTCTCTAAAAAATAAAGTAATCTTAGAGCTTGTGATTACCCATGATGCTCCGTAGATAGCTAGAAAATAAATCATACAATTCAATGCAATCATTGGTAATTTCCTCCATCATCATCATCGGGATCATCAAAATCATTATATATAGAAGTTTGTGCATCTCTCATAAAACTTTCTTTTAGTTTTTCGAATAGCAAAGTGTCTTTCAATTTTAAAGCTTCTTGCTTGTACAATTGATTCACTTTATCTGTTACTTTTTCTTTTGTTGATTTGATTATCTTTGTAAACCAAGCTAGATCTGAATCTTCTAGTTTCTTAATCTTTTTTCTAAGTGAGAAGATTAAATCTAGTGTAGTTTCATTTGAAGCATTAAGTGCTTCATGAAACGCATTATCAAATGCTTCTTGCAATTCAATAATGTTTTCAAAAGCAACTTGATTTGCTTCTATAAATTTCTCAGAGAAATCATTTGGAAGTTTAAGAGTATCTAGAATTCTTGTTTCGAATTCATTTGTTCTTAAAATAATCGCGGCTTTTACTTTATCTTTTTTCATTCTTTTTTTTCCTTTTTAGATTTTCTGTTTGAGCTAAAATAGAATAACCACAAATATCTTTCCATGGATCTTCACCTAATGGATCATTGTTTTGTGCAATTCTACTTAACTTATCTAATACCCTAACAATTACATGTACATCACCATATGATGTAACAGGAATACCATTAGGGTATAATAAGTTAAGAATTGCAGTTGTTTTTTCAAATGCAGAGCCGTATGCTGCATTTTTAATTTGTAATAAGCTAGCAATTTCCATTGCTAATTTTTCATAAGTAGCCATTTCTGGAAATGGAGGTTCTTGTTTCATAGTTTATATGTCTCTTTTAAATCTAATAAAATTTCAAAAAGCCAATCGTTATCATAATTAGGCCAAGCTTTATTCAAAGCTTCTAAAAAATCTTTATCAGATTGTTTCATTAAGTTAATATTTTGATAACATAGATCAAACAATACTTTCATTGCTTAATTCTTTCAAGGGGATTTTGTGAATAATATGTGCATGTATTTTTTGGAATACAAGATCTTCTAACATATTTTCGTTATTATACACTCTTTGCCAAATAGGATAAACTAACTTATCACAAATAGGTTCGCCTAATTCTTTCATTAAATTTGCGGTATAATAATCATAAATAACATAAAATTGTTGAGAATCTTTATTAAGATCTTTGTATATTTCTTCTTTCATATATGTATCTAAATGATTCAATATGAAAGGTAATGGTTTGACATATTTCTCTATTGTACTTTGCGCAACTAAATACAATCTATAATTATCAAACTCATTTAATTTAGAGGTGACTGTTCTGTATTGCAATCTTCTAAATCTTCCTTAAATGGTGGTATCTTTTCTTTAATAATAGTAATTTCTTCATCTCTAGTAAACGCAGTACATAAATATTCAGAAATACTAATTTGGTATTTGTTTGATAAATATTTAACAAATACACTTGGTTCTAATGCAGTAAGTTCTTGAATTTGAATTTCATTTTTAGGGAAAAATTCACTTAACATATTGTCAATTTTTCGGGCCACCATATTCTTTAAATTCAAAGCATCATCATATGATTCATTATTTAATAATAATGTATATCTATCATCTAAAATATCAAACCCTAAAGCATAATAAATCATTTAAAAATCCTAATTTCTAATCTATTACATAGATCATTAAGTGTGTTTATAAGAGTAAGTATATTTAATTCTTCAATTAATACTTCCTCTGTTTCTTTTCTATTTGCAATAGAAATGGAAAGGTAATTTCTTGATTCTACATTAGTAATACTAACTTCATATAAAATCGCCGCATTAAACATTATTCTATAAATATGTTGATCACTATTAGATATTACAAAATCTGGAGTATTGTATATATATCTAACTTCTAATCTATCTAGTAAATATGTTTGCAATTCATAAGCAAACATAGGCATTGAATATATTTTATGCATTTTTGTGTATTAAATGTTTTTCGTGAAACATTTTGAAACGTTTAGTGTTGTAAAGCAATTAAATGCGACTAACCAAATACCTGAATTGAATTTTGCCCAGTAAAATTAGAGATTGTAAACATTAGATACTGAATATTGAATACTGGAGTATTAGGATATTAGACTAAACATTAGACATCTGACTAACCCCCAATAAAAGTTTTATCTTTTTATCTATCGTCCCCCTATGGTTTCTCTAAAGCGTTTTAGAGTTCATTTTAGGTTCGCCTCTCGTCTCGTTTTCTTTCTTTTCTTCTTCTTTTCTTTAGCATTTTTTTTATGCAGTAAAATGCTTACCCCCTGGCGGGGGTTAAAAAAAGATGTGGTTTTAAAAAAACTTATTAAGTAAAAAAATAAAACCACCAGATTAATACCTCATACATACCAAGGAGTAAGCATGCATGAGGCACTCAACAACACAACACAGCATGGAGCTCTGCGCTTATAAATACATATACAATTAATAATAAATAAATGTCAAATAAATTTTTAAATTATTTTGCACGAGCATGTAAAACGTTCAAATATACAGTCAATTTTGTAATTGCATTCTTTACTCTGATACGTGTATTGAAATTACCGACGCTATCTCTGAGTTCAATAAGATTGTTGATATACGCACGTACTTGTTCAACAGACCAATTTTGCGCATCCATTTCTTCTGAATCAATAATTCTGAATTCAATAGAAGATGTTTCATTTTGTTTCATTTTGTTTAATTCTGTTTCAGCATCCTTAAAACATTTAGCAATACTTGTGTGCTTGTAAGATTGTAAATCTTTAACAATTACTTTAGCTTGACATTTGATGAGTTCAGCAGAATTTAACAATAAATTCAAGGTGTTAACTACCTTGTGACGATTTACAAGAATTTCTTTTACCAATGCATTGTGTAGATCATATTGTACTGCACTGATTTTCTTGGTCATAGAAATAACTTCTTGTCTTGCCTTTTCGTCTTCATAAGATACGAAATCGTTTCTTAATTTTTCCAAACCAGAAATAATTTGTTTTAACATAATACAGATCCTTTGTTCATTTTGTAAAAATAAAGACTATTTTTACTCGGGGTTGTGTTCAGTACTTTCTGTGAAAAGTGTCTATAATACTGAACATTTAATGAAATAATACAATTAAAAGGGGAACAGAAAACCACATTACAAATAGTTCGTTACACATTTTGTTCTTTTGCTTTCTGTTCTTGAACTTTAACTTTGATACTTTCGAGGCCTTCAATCAAGCTATTGTAGGTTTCATTGGAGATAAAACCCATTAAATAGAGGAAAAAGGCTGGTAAAAGCACAACATACAAGAATGCGGTTACCAATTGGAAGATTGGAGTCCACTTGTAAATACCCAACATAATAAGAAGTGCAACAACAACTTTAGCCCATCGAGGAGTATTTTCATACATCTCTTTTAAGGTTTTGGGTTTTTGTTCAGTCTTTTTAGTTTCAGGAGCTTTAGTTTCCTTAGACGCTTGTTCAGTATTTTCTACTTTTTGAGAAGAAGGGGATTGACTTTGCTCGGGGTTTTGTTCAGTATCGTTGTTCATTTGTTGTTCAGACATAATGACATCTCCTTTTATAGGTTGTTTTTAATTTGAGTTCTGATTTCTTTATCAAAAGATTCTTTATCATTTAGAAAAATGTAAAGATTGATATGCCACACAAAGAAGTTTAAAAAATAAAACATCACTAACTTTCCAATGAAATCAATAGAAAGGTTTTGATTAATAAGTGTGACTGTATTGATTTTGGTTAAAATATAACCAATAAAGAAAACGGAAGAAATAATCCACATTGTTACATAGAGATCAAACATTTGTTTCCTCATCATCAGAGAAAAGTTTTGGAGAGTTTTCTGTTGGATTTGCATACATAATATACAAATCCTGATGTCTGCGATCTTTCACAAAACGAATATCGAAATTATTTTCTTTGAAGAATTTGATTTCTTCTGCAAGAATTAAAATACGATTTTCTAAAGATGGAATTCGGTAAGGATCAAATTTAATCATAACGGAACCATCATGATTCATTCGAGTGGTATAAATACCTTTATCAGATGAAATGATTTGTTCGTTTAAAAACTTTGGAGATTCGGTATTAATAATTTCTGACATTTTAAGCTCTTTCGTGGATTAGAATCCATGAGAAAATGAATAGACCTAGAGAAACCCATAAAGCAAACAAAGCAACAAATACTACTGGAGTATATATTGCTAAGAAAGCATTTAATGTATAAGCGCCGACAACTATAATTCTATTTGTAGTTGTATCGAGATCTACATTAAATCTGTGCATCAAATAAATTGATGCAGCATAATTCACCATTAATAAAATGATTGCTAACATTTCGATTTGCATTTTTTACCTTACTTTTACATGGAAGAATTTGATAGTTGCATTCTCAGGAAGTACAGTTGTACCTTCTTCAAGACGTGGCCCACTATATTGAAAAACCAAAGCTTTGTTAATTTCACCAAAACAGAAATTACTTCTATTCATTGGAATATTAAAATCAGTAAGCTTAGTTAAAATTTCAGCAAAATCTTTATGACCAATATAAGATACACATTCATTACTTCTCATTAAATGCTTAACGTCATCTAATTGAATTTCAGTAATTACAATTTTTGTTTCTTGAACATTAATCATGTTCAAAGAAAAAGAATTTAATAAAGCGAACATTTATTTCCTTTTCTATGAGAGTTGTCGATATGCATGTACAAAATATACGATACACATAATGATAGGAAGTGAGACTCTTACGAATCCGGGAACAGTTTTATTGGTATTTGGATTAACCGAAACACACAATAATAAATAAAGAAAAACGCAATAACCAAAGATAAACAGATTATCTAGAAGCATCTTCTTTCTTCTCTTCTTCTACTTTTACAATAGTTTTCAATACAAGTTCGTTATCAGAATTTTCTCTAATAACAGCAACTAACTCTTGAACAGAAGAGGCTTTGATAGTTTCAACAGAACCATTAGACAAAATAACGGTATATAACATGATGTAATCCTTTACAGGTGATAAGTGAAAAAAATACCGGGATATGGTAGAACTACCAAGACCATCAGGTGTTAACCCTAGGTTTCGCTCTTGTTCAAGGAGCTCATCAGTTGGCTGATGGCATTAATTTTACTTTTATTAACAAAGAAAGGTTTAATGCTACCTTTACACTGTCTACGGCGATACCAAGCTTGGACTGCCGAATCCAAGATTTGTGAACAGTTTAAAAGTGATGTTCAGCACCAAAATGGTTATGTAAGATTGGGAACTTCCAATCTTCACCTCATACCCTAACCATGAAAAGTATGAAATGCATATCTGTGTAAGTTCTACGGGTACAGCGATATGCCTGTATTCCGAACACACTCACTTTTAGGTCAGAGTGATTAGACCATCTATTACACTATCAAGCGCGGGCTATATAACCCTCTTTTGACAATGATTGGATTTGTTGAATTAATGTATCGCCTGAACACATTAAACTTCCAGAGAATTGATCTTCTCCTTCAGGATCTTGAAATCCTAATAAGATCATAAAGAATTGGGGATTCTTTTCACTTCGCCTAACATAGAAAAATTTTTGCATTTTTCGTCTCCTTTTAAAGGGTTAAAAACTACCAGGACCATCGAATTTTTTATTCTAGGTTTCGTCCTTGTTTAAGGGACTCGTCAGCTGGACAGTGAGTATATTTATATTTTACAGATGAGAAAAAAGGGAGATCTCTCTCCCTTCTAAAGACAGCACCACAACCCAAACCAATCATTATCTATCTTCTAACAGTGATCTTACGAACACTATTATCGACAGATGTTGAATCAACAACTTCATACAATTGACCTGTGAAAGGCTTACTGAAAACAGAAGTCTTGCCAGCTTTTACGCCAGTTTGAATACCATCTGCAAGTTTTCTACCTCTAAAGGAAATTGTAACAGAAGTACCTTCTTCATAAAGTAAATTTTCATACTTGCTGAAGAAATTAAAAACTTCTCCAGCATTTTTGAACTTGATTTCATGAAGTGGACCACTGTAAGCGAACTGAGCATCTTGTAACGCTGGAACTTGAATTATTCCTGGAAATCCTAAAATTTCCTTTGCATTTGCATGAGCCTCTAATTGTTGTAACTTTGCTTGACTTTCAGAATTCAAAGTTGCCATTCGAGCTATTAAAGCATTCATAACATTTAAATTCTTGGAATCTTGCATTGCTAATAAAACATCCGCTACAGTTGTTAACGCATCGATTTGAATTGCATTGCCATCTTTAATAATACTGGTCTCGCTCATGACGAAAAACCTTTCTGCCTAAAAAGGCTGTTAGATTTTTATATTCATTTTCGTTATAATATTATATAAATATACTCTAATGCCTTTCCTTCAAGAGAAATCTTTAGGCGGAGTCCACCTAAAAACAAAATAGTATATATTTAAAAGCTGAACGTTTATAATCGAAACAATGGAACATCTGATGGAAATTGTGTTTCGGCTTCAATTTGCCTCATCAGTATGGGAGATACCCATATACACAACGGTTGTATAAATAAATAAAATTAAATAAATTAAAACGATCTAATTAATTATAATTTTTAAGTTAATAGCATTGGTAATTACATCTCAATATCAAAACCATCATCTTCTGCTTTAGTTGCAGATTGGATAATTCTGCTTGCCCCTCTTGTTTTTGATTGTGGTGGTGGTTGTTGATTAGTAGTTTCAGCAGTACTTTGAAATACTTCTTTGCCGATTACTACTTTTGAATTGCCTTTTAAGGTAATTCTAAACTTCTGATTTTCTAGAGTAGTAATACTTGCAGAAGCACTGCCTTCTAACTCTAAATGATTGTGATTTGGCAAAATAGCTAATGTTTCTGCTTCAATTTTTGCCAAAGATTCCTTGTGTTTGTTAGCAATTAGGTCGTGGACAACATTTTGCAAGAATTTTCTCTTGTTTTCGTCTTTTTCTTTACCATACAATTCAAGGAAGATTTTTAATTCATCCATCTTTTTTATTCCTTTTTTTGCTTTGTTTTTTTGTTTTATTGATCAACTCAAATGAGTTGGACTTCTAATTCTAATAGTCATGATTGACTCCTTTTTGTTATTTCAAGATTAGATCTATCAGTTCATCTGCTGTGACATCAACAATCACTTCAATATTTCTATTTACATCATTAATTGCTGAGTAGAACATCTTTTTGAGCAAGGGATTTGTAATTTCCCTGAGAATGCTATTCTTGCAATTCTCATAGATGTTTCTTAATTGTTCTGCATCTCCACTATTATTAGCTAGTTGCATAGCTACATTACGCATTGTTTCAATATTTCTAGCTAACATCATATCCCTGTTCAACAACAGTAATCTGGCCCTATAATCCTCTTTATTGCCGATTGATTCAAACAAGTCAATTGGAGATCGATTATTTAAGAAAAGCAATGGTTCATCCAAATTGATTTCTGTCTGTTTCATACTTTTGTAGGCCAAATTTTGTTGCTGACTTCTAAAGTCATCCCAGACTGCAGTCATCTTTTGCTTTTTAATGATTTTGGGTCCTTTTTGCTTTGCAATCTTTTCTGATTCAGCTTTCGCTTTATCATACCCCAGCATCTCATCTCTAGTTTTAAAACCAGAAAGATCGATACCGAAATCTTCTAAAACATTTTTTCTGATCTCAAGAGGATACATCAATTTAAACGCACCATCAAAATCACCACCATCTATTGCTTCAGCTATCTGATCGAGAGAAACTTTTTCTATACCATATAATAAATGCATAGCATTTCTAAAATTGCTTGAATACATTTTGTGATTGACATTTACGGTCAAATAACCATAAGGTGTTGCCACAAAAGCATCTTCGAAATGATCAGAAGTTTTCACACTTCCTTTAATGATCAAAGATTCTTTTACAATTTCCTTTACACTTGCGTTTAATTCTTTGTACTCGCCAAAATTCCCCAGCAACTTTCTAGCTTGACTCACAGATTCATCATCTTCAATGTTCACACCAAGGTGTTCATTATCAATCAATAAATTCTCCAACTGGGTGCTGGAGATGACTTCCGATAACCCATAAGGTGCCAACACCTCAAATTTGTCAGCATGTTTACTTGTGAAGGTCAACCATGCTTTTTGAGTTTGATCAGCGACAACATACCCAACATCACCATTTGTATCACACAGAGTGCGATAATAAAGTGAAACGGTTTCAGACTTTGTTAAGCCTCTAACCATATCACCCCACCACTTATTGTTAAGTAGGTAAGTGACTTTGGTGGGAACAATTAGCTTTTTGTTGTCTTTTCTGCCTACTTCCTTCAACACCAAATTAATTAATTCACCTTTAAAATCTTCTTCATCCCATCCATACCCTTTATACAACTCAAAAGCTTTTGAAGGCCTCTTCGCTATATTCAATACAAAGGCGTATTTGTTCCAGACATGAGAATTAATAATTTGTAAGGTAGATTTGTTTTCATCGCCACCAAAATGATTTGTTCTTATGAAACCTACCAGTTGTTCTTTGACTTCTGTTTCAAACCTACAGATTAGATCTTCTAGACTCTCTGTTTTTGTTTCTATTCCTTTCTTGAAGTTCATACCAGCCTGAACTATCAATTGGTTTGTCCATTGAACACTGCTGGCATTTGTTTCCGCTTCATCTATTGCATTTAACAATGAAACTACATTTCCTAAGAACTGAATTAGATCATTTTTCTCTGTTTTGAAAGTTCTAGAAACAATGTCAAAAGCTAGAAGCACTTGATCTACGATTACCCAAGCTAGGGCTTTTTTGAAATCGTTTAATCTGATTTTTCTTTTTTCTGATTCTAACTTGTTGTTGGCTAGAATATTTACTAACCAATCTAAACCACAATCATTTGCAGCTGCAACCCAGCTACCAAGAGTACTAAGCTCTTGTTGTTTTTGGCTAGATCGGTTTGTGTTTTCTAGCATCAAATTCATCTGATGTTTCTGAGAAGCAAAAAGGTTCGATAACATCTTTCCAAAGGCAATAACCGAACTATCATCATTTGTGTCCAAAGAAAGGTGAGTATTCACAATCTCATTCTCATAGACTTTTTGATAATCACTTACAATACCTACCAATAAATCCTCTAAAATTAAACTTTCCAAGAATTTATCTCTAAGTTTTGTTAGAGATACTGGACAAGAAGAATGTTGTATTTCCTTTAGCCATTTCAAAGAGTAAAATGGATCTTGAAGTTCATCTTTAGAAATACCAGCAGCAATTAAATCCTCATCAGCGATTTTGGCACCAGATTCCAAATCTTCCATTATTCCTTGCACTCTATCGACTTGAGTCGATAAGTCTTTACTTGCAAGATCTGATTCTAAACTTGCCAATTTAACAGCAAGTATAAATTTCTGACCCCAAGCTTGACAGCCTAAAGAATTGTAACCCTCTGGATCATATGCATTTACATTTTCCCCCCTTAGATCAGTGATGTTTTCTTCTGAGAAATCATCATAATCTTGGAAAGATTGTTTAAACCACAGTGATAACTCTTCTGTTGTCCAATTCTTGCTTTCATCAAAGATTTTGAAATGATCTTCGCCCTTAGCGATCCAACTCACGCCAGGAATGATTAGATTTTTTGTTTTCCCATCAAGTGATATTTCGATGGGTCCTCTTAATCTGTTCCAATGGTTCAATGATGGCAAGACATATTTGTACTTCTGTCTGTCGATTGAAGGTTGTTGAATGCCACTGATAGTTCGACCCGCAAAGGTTACAACATCAGGCAATTTGTCAAAACCCAATTGAGATCTTACAGCGACCTGCAGATTTGAAATCGCACCAACATTTAATTGTCCTCCGTTAGGAGTGATAATTCTTTGTTGACACAAATCACTGGTCCAATCATCGTTTGATTCAGAATCCAAGACAAATGCTTTTGAGGTTTCCTTCTTGATGATATCCTTGTTCTTGTAAGCAGCAGATTTTGAGAATAGATCATCAATAACTAGATTCTCACCTCTTACTCTATAAGAGTTCATATCTCCATCATTATCTCCAACGAGAATCTCTTGGACTCTTGCGTCCAGCCACATAATTCCCTGTTTTACGACAGGGGCAATAATGGCTTTGAACTGTAAGATTTTCTTCTCATCATTGAAAACTTTTTTAATTTTTTCAACTTCTGAAGGATTGATAGAAGGATACTTTTCAAACAGATCTGTTTCACTCAAGCTTAGAATATCATGAACAATCGTTGTGTTGTAAGTTGGAATTGAATTTAAAGCATTCTGGTCTTGCACTGGGGTTCGCACCATCCAGACATCTTTCTTCAATTGATCTTTTTCAAATTCAGAAGAATCTAAAACAAAATTAACAGAAAGATCAATGACTTTTTGTTGATCCAATTCAGTTTCTACAGCAGTGTTCAAATCACTCATTTGAACATACTTCGTCTTGAATTTGCTATTCGCTAAGCTAATCACCTCGTTAGTCAAATTATTTAACAAGACAAACTTTTTCAAATTTGTATTATTTTTCTTAAAAGATTTTTCAACTAACTCTTCAATTAGATCTTTATCCAATTCGCTATAGAAACTGATTTGGTTTGGCATCGTGAGACTGCCAGGTTTCAAATCAAGATCCCCAGCCATCAATGAGAATAAATCTGCTTTGATTTCTTTGAATTCGTTTCCTACAGGGATATTTTGGGGTTTTCCCTTTAGATTTGAAGAACAAAGCATTACTGCTTTTTTGTATGTCTTGCTATTGATAATGCAGCGATTACTGTTTGGATTGCTTAACCAAGATTGGAAATCATTTTGATCTTTTGGGTTATTAAAGCATAATTCATCAGCATTTACAACTTTATCATCTTCGATGATAAATTTTGTATGAGTCAAGATACCCTTGCCGAATAAGCCATTATCGAATCCTGTCACTCTAAATTGCATCAAGGAATAATGCACGCCTGTTGTCATAAATCCGGCACCATCATTACCGGTCAAACCAGCAAGTTCCTCTTCATTCACTAAACCTACAATATAATCCGCAGCTGGCTTGCAGGGTGTTGTGAACCATGCCTTGCCATAATTCACAAAGCCTGTTAGGTTCTTAAAAACCTTCTTGGCATTTGCAAACACTGTTTGTGCATCTGATTTTCTGGCCAACATATTCTGACTGACAAAATACCAGCCAGCATCATTTAATGCTTTCTGGATTCGGATCATTTCTTTGAAGGAGAGTTCCTTAAAGCTTACCTTTACAAAATCGGCATTCTTTAGTCCCATTGCTGCTTTGGTTTTATTCAAAGGGCTCGCCCAGCTTGAATTGTGGTCAGCCAATGCTTTCAAACCTGTGCTTGATTTCAAGAAGACGATTTCTGGAATTAGAGAAACCAGATCTGCTTCTGCTAGTCTTTCAGCTGCTACAGCTTTGTTTTTTGTGTTCATTGAAGTTGATGTTTTCACCTTCTTCTCCTTTGTTTGTGAGGTTGTTGAGACCTCTGATTTTGTGCTTGATATTTCATACCATTCAAAGAAATCTTTAAACTTTTCATCTTCTCTTAGGTAATCCCTATGTCTTACCCAGAGTTCTTCTTCGGCATGGTCTTCGTCTAAAAATGCAGGGTAATTTGTTTGTGATTTGCATTCTTCAATCGATTTTAACAGTTTTAATTGATCTGAACTGCCTGTAGCTTTTAAATCATTATAATGCAAATGATCTAGTTCGTGAACTAAGGCAAACACTCTCTGGTGATAATTCAATTTATCATTCAATTGAATAACTCTACTGTCTACATTAACCTTTCCAGGTTGATCTAAACTAGTTACTTGGATTGCAATCTTTTGACCATTGAATTCAATGCCACTGATTGATTCAGCATCTTCTTTAAACCAGTCTTTAATCTCTTCCGAACTTTTAAATCCGACTTGAGTTAAGAAAGTGTTTTTAATCGAAATTGAAGGAACTGTACTTCTCATGTTCCTATTGTCTCCTTTTTCGAGTTGTAAAAGGTTGGCCACGACAGTGCTTTGGCTACCCTTGGTTGTTGTGTATTTCTTGAAAAATTCTTTTGGATTATTCAAAAGTTCAATTTTAATCGAACCAAATGCTTTGATCAAAGCAATCAAAGCATCTGGGGAAAAGAGATTGGCTTTAGCTTCAGCCCTAGCAGCAGCCTTAGCTTCAGCAGCAACTTTAGCTTCAGCCTTAGTAAGCTTAGCCTTAGCAACAGCCTTAACTTCAGCCTTAACATCGACAACAGCTTTAGCCTTAGCTTCAGCCTTAGCAGCCTTGCCAGCTTCAATTTTCCTTCTCTTCTCAATAGTTGATGGCCATTGAGATTTGGGGATTGAGTAGGTAACAGAAGTCATAGCAACCTTTGCATCATTCTTTACTGCAGTAAAGAATTTTTTCTTTTCAGCATCAATCAGCTTCTGGATTTTTGCTGAGACATACCCTAGTGATCCTTCGATTTGTTCTAAATCGGAATAGCTGATTGCGTTCTCGATCTGGCTCTTGATTTGGCTCTTGATTTTCATTGGAGCTCCTTGTGTTTGTGTTTGTGTTGGTGCTGTTCTCTTTGCAAAATTCATAGCTGCAATTTTGTTATGAGCTTTTACAATTTGAATTTTTTGTTTTTTTGTCAAAGTAGATTCTTTGACTACTACATTGATTGTGTTGTTGATTGCTTTCATTTTGCAATCTCCTTCTTTTTGTTGTTGTTTGTTGTTAACGTCGTCTCGTCAAATTTCGTCTCGTCGTTGCTAGCTAAAAAAATGGGTGTGTGAAAAAAGAAACAACCGTCAACAGACGGCCACCCTATGAGAACCAATACTAGCAAGACACAAAATTATTGACTGAACCGTTATATAGAAAGTGAGGGTTGGAAGGCTGGGCTTCAAGGGAAGGTTGACGAATCAACCTGGGGGCTGCAGATCTGAACGGATTACGGTATCTAGCATATAATCTGCTAAATTTTACTAGATACCAAACTAGGCTTAAGCATGTTAACTCCTGAGTTTAAGGTTGGGGAAAAGGGGAAAAGAGGGGTATGGGCGCTTGCAAATTTACAACGCAACAATCAACAATAATTTGCAAATTTGTTGTTGTGCTAGGATTACCATTTCTGGACTATCTCCTTTGGTTAGGGTTGGGGTTTGGAGGATCAGCAAGACAGACTAAGCAGCAATAACTACTACTTCTTTACCAAAAACGAAGTAGTAATTTTTAGAAGAGCGCTTAACACTTTGACAAAACAAAATGCTTTTTACACAAAGTCTACGACAATTATAGCCGGTGCCGGTTACAATTTGTCTTTTCTTTAATGCCAATGCCAATGCTAAAGAATCTAAGCCTTCTTTTTGAATTTCCTTACTCATAGAACATAGGCTTACCAGACTTTGTAACATCAAAGGAGTTAACTGGCTGAGTTGCAATGCACTCATCCCAACTTTTCTGATTCTCATAACCAATCTAATAAAGTCAGAATATTGATTACTTCTTTTGAGTTCTCTCTTAATGGTTCTGGACATAATCGCAGAACCTCTTTTGATTTTTCCAAATTTTAGCATTTTTATCTCCTTGTGCTAAATGGTTGGGTTTTTTTCGTCTCGTCATCTCGACCGTTTATAAAAAATAGAAAAAAGGGGAAAAGAGTGTTGTGTGAAGAAACTCTATTTTCTATAATCGGTACTATCGGAATGGAGACACAGATTTCGACCCCGGATCGGGTCTCATCAGCATAGCAGCGAACGCTATGTATCTTGTCTATTACAAGAAAATATTTGACAGTTAGCAAAATTGGTAATTAAATTCCTGCGTAATCTAAAATCAATAGTTCTTTTTTGAAGCAACTATACCCCCAGTTGCTATAATGGAGATCCCAAATTGTTTTGGGAGGCAATTGGAAAATCTTTTGATAAATTTCTCTATCAAAATCGACCTTTCTTGGGTCAACTTTTCCATCCCAATTATTCAGCTTCATCCTTTGAGTGGCTTGTTTGCCATCAAAGTTACTTGCTACTAGGGCCCAAGTAACCAAACGCATCCTTTCCATGCATTTGATAGCCGAATCGTTTTGACTTCCCTCATCTACCCAGAGGTCATAAAAAAGACTTTGGATTTCCTGATCTTTGGTTGGCCGTTGCATATCTAGCAATTCCATCGTTAGATACTTATTGCACCCTGACTTCCATTTGATTTCTGCCAAAATGTTCAAGTCTTTATATTTTTCCCAAATTTCAAATTCCCTCCTATTGGCTTCCCCATTTCCCATCCCTCGATCATGATTCCCATCGGGAACCATCTTTGCTTCTTTCAAGACTTGGTAGTTCCCCAACCAAACCTTCCTGAAAGCACCTTCAGAAATAGGAGGTTGACAAGCGACGATTGATTGTGCAGCTAATACATTATCCACCAAATCAATTGGTGTGACAGTTTTCATAGTTAAACGATCCATGATTCTCTTTTCTTCTTTATTTACAGTCCCGAAGTTTAAAGACTCTTACAAGTGTGTGTTCTGAGGTTTCGGCTTCAATTCGCCTCATCAGCACGAGAGATAACTCGTGGACCTCCTTTTAAAAAGGTTTTGTTTTGTTAGACCTTAATACTTCATCACTAATCCTGCCAATAGGATTAGGATGAGCGCGATTGCATATTTTGGTTCCCACTCAAAGAAGTAGGAATAAAGACATATTTCTAGGATCATTTTCGTTGCTGCAAAAATAATCGCAGTTTTGAAACCATCGCCATCTAGTTTTCCTTTTACAAAGGAAAAATTAGTAATCCCGACCCAAGTGAGCCAGGATTCGCAGAACAACCACCACAAAATTGGGTCTATCTTTCCCAATTTTACTACTTCTGGGTTTGCTTTAATAAAGCCAAACCCAATCATGATAACCGATCCCAAGATACTTAGGATCCAAGGAAAAATGTCCATATTCACACACTTATATATTTAAAGTCCCTAAGTTTAAAGACTCTTACAATTGTAAATGTTCTGAGGTTTCGGCTTCTAAGCCATCATCAGCACAGGGCACTACCTGTGGACCTCCCTGTTAAGGGTTGTTGTTAATTGATTAATAGCGATACATATCTACAAATTTTTGCAAATTGCCATTATTGTATGCATCCCACAACCAATCAGCAGATGTTGATCTGCCTCTTTCTGTAGACCACCAAATTGCAGTTTGATGATCTAGGATAAAATCCCCTTCATAAAAGGGTTTTTTATCACCTCTACATGTGACAAAAACAAGATCTATTTGAGGAAAAGCTTTCCTCAAATCTTCTGCAGCTATCCATCTCGCAGAATCATGACCTTTAATTGCTCTCTTGGAAGAGAGAACATTAATATGATCATTATCTCCATGGGAAAAAGAAAACGCAATCTTGCAACTGTGCATTCTCTCATGATACCAAGCTTGTGGTACAGACCACAAAAGCCTAGTAATCCCCCTGGTAGCTTCAAAAGCTCCCATATAGGGTTCAGGGACACCTATAACACAAACTTGAGGATTCTTTAAAAAGAATTCTCTGAGAGAGTGTTGTTCATTAAGAAATTCTTGAGAGATTTCCTTAGAAACATCAAGTGCACCTTTGTTCTCTTTCCAATAAGAAACTAACTCTTCTTTACTAAGCAATTCTTCATGGAAGAAAGTGCTTTTAGAGAATGCATTAACTTCGTCAGGAGCTACTACCAAGTTGGGATCTTGATAAGTAGCTAAAAGAATCACAAAACTAAGCACTGTTTGAATCATAATGATTACAGATGTGAACTTATCCATGCCTTTTGCGGTTTCCAATTCAATGTGACTAGCTGGAAGAACATTGAAGATTGTTAGGTTCCCAAGTTGAGAACCTAACACAATGACTCCTGCAAAACCATTAAGGAGGATACAATAAGGGATACCGCATTCAATGCTTACGTGAAGCAAAAGAATGGAAATTGTTAAACGACCTAAGGCATAGCCTAGACTTCCAATGTTTGCTTCTTTTTCGGAGAATACAAAGCAACTTAGAAAGTTGATGAGAAAAGTGTACATTTATGAAATCCTTTCTGTGTACAGGTGATTGCAACTCTTCTTGGTACGACATGTACCTAGCACCGGGGTGGGCTGAAAAAGAATGAAAAGTTCTGGCGCAATATATATATTACCTCCCCCCAATCGACACTATATTTAAAATTACTAATAGTAGACCGGGGTGGTCTGTATTTTTCGCTTTATTAATTCTGAAAAAAGCAGTATTCTAAAAAAATAATTAACCAAAAAAAAATCGCCTATAGGGAAATTTTTATGCTCTCAAAAGAAGAACGCCAATTAGAATATTTCAATAAGTTAGCTAGTAGTAATTCTAGATACGACAAGTATTTGGATAAATTAACAGAAGAGAAGAAATCAAAGATTGCAATAAGTGTCAAGAATCAAGGTGTATATACTGCATCTCCTTTAACTTGTCATGGTCCAGATAAATGTCCTTTTTTTGCTAGTTGTCCGATTAATGATATTGATGCAAATGGTAAAATTCAAAAAGCAAATCTACAAGAGTATCCTGTTGGTATGGCTTGTATTTTAGAGAAAAGTTTTGTAGAGCAACAGATTGTAGATTATATGCAATATTTAGATGTGGATCCTTCTAACCCTGTTGAGATGAGTATTATCAATGAGTTAGCTTTAATTGATTTGTATAAACAACGTTGTGTTACTGTTTTAAGTAATGGAGATAAGAATGGTTTTGGTAGAGATTTTCTTTTAACTGAAATTACTGGTTTTAATGAGAATGGTGATGTTGCAACTCAAACTAAGTTACATCCTTTATTAGAGTTGATTGATAAATTGGAGAGAAGAAGAGAACGTTGGTTAGAGAAGTTGATGGAAACTAGAAAATCTAAGGCAGATTTTGTTTCTAGGTTAGGCAATGAGAATCAAAACTCAAAGGTATTAGGTGAAATTCAAAAACTTAGAGAAGCTTTATTAATTGCACAAGAGAATGTTATAGTTGTAAAAGATGAAATTCTCTTGGATGATGCGAAATGACACAGCAAAAATATCTCAGAACTACTTACAAAGCTTTAGATCCAGATAAGCAAAATATATTCGAATCTAGACAGAATGCACTTTTTATACAAAGTCAACCTGTAAAAGCAACTAGTACCTTAGATACTAAGTCTTTACCTTTTACTGATTCTAAAGATATTTTAAAGAATGCTGCTATTTTAGATATTGAAACACTTGGTTTGAAAACTGAGTCTATGCATGAAGTAGCTTTATTTAATTTAGAGCAAAATGAATTAAATATATTTATTCCGGAAGCAAATTTAATTAGAAAATTAGAAGACACTAATGCAAATATGGTTTCTTCTTCTAAACTGAATCAAGTGAATGTATTGAAGGGTATGCATCCTGATTTAGTAAAGCAGATGTCTTTTAGAGATATTGCTATTGTTGACTATTTAATGAATAAGAATAGTTACAATGAAATACTTGAAAATATAAAAAAATTAAAAAGAAATGCTACATATTTTAATAATTTAGATACTGTATTGCAGGCTCAAATAGAATCTTTAGAGAAGAAATTAATTAATGTAAAAAACTTTGACAAAGACTCTAGCGCAGCAAATGAAATTTTAAAAGCAGAAACTTTGTTAATAGAAGATGATGCTTTAAATCCTCAATTGGAAAATCCAAGATTATTAAAAGAAGTTGGGTTGCATGCAGCTTTTGAAAGAGATGAACCATTTCTTTCTAAATATATCCTTGAAGGTTCTGAGAGTTTTAACAAATTTTTAATTTCGAATCCTGCGGAAGCTGAATATTTAAAGTATATGCGTACTAGAAATATGCAATATAATTCAGAGACTTTTAATGCTTTAATGCAAGATTATTTCTCTAAGTTTAAATATTCTTTAGAAAGAATTTCCGGATTAGCTAAAGATGTAAATATAAATGTGCATACCAATGTTTCAATGAAACAAATGCAACAACAATTAGCACAGCTAATCAAAAACAAAGCTCTTTATGTTGCTAATATTAAATTTGAAGCGAAAAAATTTGGTTCACAAATTGCTTCAGAAGCAAGAGAGGAAATGATTCTTGCAGAAGCCGAATATAGACAAAACAATAATATACCAGACAATGTAGCACTTTCTAAACGTCAAATTGCAGATTTAAGAAGTCGTGCATTTATAAAAAATAATCCTTTTATGACAGTTGCGGGGATACCTGCTTCTGCATCTACTGGTGAACCTTTTTACTCTACTGGCATTGAGTATAATGCTGCTCTAGCAGAAGCAAGAGTACATGGTGATTATAGCAATGTTTCTGATGTATTTTTTCAAACTACAAAACCAGGCAGTGCAAGAGATATTCAAGATATAATTAGAGCGCAACAATCAATGTTAGTCAAAGAAGGCTTGCTTACGAACGTCTCGTCTCCCTCCGGGCTTTCAATTGAAGCACAGTCTCGTTTATATATGTTTACTTCTGCTTTAAGTGAAGGTGCGCCAGAATCAGAATTAAAAGAAATATTGTCTAGTTTTAAAGAAACTCACACTGCAGGTTTGGATACTTTAATACATGAAAATATAGTATTAAGAGAATCCGTAGTGCAAGCTGAAGCCTTATCGCAATTCTCTAAAATGTCTGAAGAAGAAAAAATAGCACATGTTGCTACATTAAAGAAAACTGATCCATTGTATAGAGCAGCTGCATATTCTAAAATTTTTGAAGAGATTGTACCTAAAATTCAAGAAATTAATTTACAATCTAGAATTGTTTCAGATTTAGGAGAAATTGCAGATACCGCACAAATTTCAGCTTCTCAATTAACTGAAACACCCTTATATAGAGAACAACAACATATTCAAAGCGCAGAACAAGTTTTAAGGAATCAAGGAGTTCCAGAAGAGAATGTTCAACAATTAAAAAGCTTGTATTCAGATACTATTGTTACTGAAAAAATAAAGACACCATCTTATAATAGAAAGATAATTGCTTCTTATAATTCTTTTAAAAAGAGTTTGTTACAAAACAATTTATATAATTACTCAGGTAGAGCTCAAGAAATTGAAGCATTAGAATCAGAATTATTGGAAAGAAATTTTATTTATCATACTGGTGATACCTATGAATTTGATTCTGATTTATTAGATAATAGAAAGCAAAGCGAACAAGCAATAAAGAAGCGTGCAGATTTAAAGAATTTTTTAAGTACTAGAGGTAATAAAGTACATGATTTGATAAAAGGTTTTGAATCATTATCTGATAGTTTTATATCTTCTGATTTTACAAATAAAGTAGATTTGTCTTTAAGATCAAGAACTCCAAAAAATTTACCTCAATTAAATTTAGAAAAATTTAAAAAACCGCACGAAGTAAAGACTACTGAAAAAATCAGAGATGTAATTAAAAAAGCTACAGAACACAAACATACAGCTAGTTTATTACAATCTAGATCGAAACCAATACCTGTTGAAGCGATGATTAATGAAATACAACATCATGCATTTGTTGCTGAACCTGGTTATCAGAAAACTACTAGTGGTTATTCTGAAGCAGAAATTAATTTAGCAAGAGAAAAGTTTCTTGCAGGTGAACCTTTAGTTGCAGAAAAAAATCAAAAAATTTTTATTACTCCGCCGGAACAAAATAGAGAACAGGCTTTCGCACGTGCTTTCTTTGAAATAAAGCACTATGAATCTACTGGTCAAGTAATGGATTCAAAACAATATGTAGCATCAAGAGCTTCAAATTATGGAGATTTAACAAAAAAAGTAATTGAACAATCTGCTCAAAGACAAATTGATTTAGGCGATACGAATTTAAAATTTGAAGAAGATTTAAATAAAATGCCTGTTTATAATCAAAAAACATTAGGTGATTATAAATCTGGATTTAGAAATTATATAGATTATGGGCAAATTAAAACTTCATACGGTGCTACATATACAGATCCTGCACACGATGCAGCTATGGATTTAAATGAACAAGCAAAGAGATATGCTGATTTAAATTTTAGATTAGAAGAATCTTTTAATATGCCAAAAAATGATGCAGGTAATGTACCTTTATATACTGAAAAAGAAATTAAGAATTATGTATTTGATAGAAAAGTTCCAGAGAATATACAATCTAAACCATTCTTACAGCCAAGTTCAGTAGCATTAGAAATTGGCACTAGTAATTTTAAAGCATTACCTGCAGGCCTAACAGTTTCAGAACTAGATAATATTGCAAATACAATCATTGCTCAAAACTTTGATAATGGTTTAAATAAAGTATTTACGGAGTTTGCAAGCTCTCCTGCAGGTTTAAAATTCTTTGGTATGTATGGTGTTGGTGCAGCTGCATTAGCTACATTAAGTTTAGCTCAAGAACCTGCATTAACAAAAGCTAGTGAAACTTCGACTTTATCACCTAGCTATGATAAATGGTTTGAAAATCAAAAGAAATTCTTTGGTTCTGAAAGTAATTTCAAGACTGCAATTAGAGATAAATATTTTGCAGAGAATGATGGTTTAGCTGAAAATGGTTTAGCTTCTTTAATGCGTAAAGTAAATACAGACTTTGGTTCGCCTTATCAAGGTCCTGCGACTTCATACAGTGTTTTTGAAGATCAAGAATTAATGCGAGAACGTCAAAGATATTCTTCTTATATGTTTAATGAAAGACATTTTACTGAACGTGGTGATATCTTTAATTTGTTAAGAAGTCATATAGCTTATAAACCTGAAATGAGAGAAATATTTAGAGAATTTGCTAGTCCAAATCAAGGTTTAACTCAAGAACAATTATTAAGCTTGAAAGGTAATAATTTACGCCGTTTAGTAATAAACAAAGATGATTTTCATATCTCAGTAGAAGATGCTGATACTATTACATTACAAAGAAAAGGTGTCACAGATAATCCTCTTTCTAAGTTTATGGGTAGCGGTAATTATTCATTTCGTTTGGCTGGTATTGATGCTCCTGAAACTTCACACGATGAAAGAGCTGCACAACCACATGCTGAGATTTCAAAAGAGATGTTGAAATCTTTAATGCAAGGAAAAGAATTGTCTTTAGTTTTTGATCCCACAAATATTACTTATGGACGTCAAGTTGCTACATTATTTGCGGGAGATAAAAATTTAAATCTAGAATTACTAAAGAGAGGTGCTGTTGCTTATCTACCTTATGAAGGTAAAGGTCAAGAGCAAATGTATAATGAAAAGGCTTTTAGTGCTGCTCAAAAATATGCTGTAGAGCAACGCAGAGGTATGTGGAGTGAGCCTTTCTTTCAAGTATATAATGAAATGAATAAACAAACTCAACAAACTGTTACTTTTAATACTTTTGCAAATAAAACTAAAAGTGCTGAAAACGCAAATTTAACTAATATTTTAGGTGTAATGTTAAGCGCACAAAAACAAGGTAGAATAACTGACTTCCATAGAGAAGAAATGGATCAGACTTTTAATGAAATAAAAAACAATACTAGACAAGTAAATATTGAACCTAGTGTTTTAATTTCAGAAGATTTAAAAAAGAAATATGCGCAAAGAAAAAACATTAGACCATTTGATGCAGATTTTGATCAACATAGAAAAATAGCTAGACATAATGAACACATGCCTAGTTTGCAATATGATCTTAAACGTTTAATAGAAACTAAAGGTAGTAAAGATCTTGAGAATAAACTTAAATATTCTGGACAAATGTTACAGAATAATATTGATTTGATAGAAACAGTACAAACCACAAATAAAAATTCTGATGTTGCTAAAATAACAAATCAAACAACTAACAAAGCAATTAGAGCTAGAAGATTCAACGACATGCAAATTGCTCAACATAAAGCTTTAATTCACTTAAAACAAAATCACACTAGGATGTAAAAATGGCTGATTATTCAGAAATATACAAACAGAAAAAAGAACAAAATATAAGTAAGGCAGACACTGCTTCAATGCTTGTAGGTGGTGCTGCTTTAATGGGTGTAGGTTATGGTTCTAGAGAAATATTAGCTAGAGGTGCGCATGCTAGTATTTTCTCTTCTATGAATGTTCAAGGAAATACTTTAAATAGTACTACAATTTCTCCAGTATTTTATAATTCAGAATTAAATAATAATATGAATTTTTATAAAATGAGTACTAATGGACCAAAGATTTACAATACTAATGGTTTTGGAAAAGCTTTAGATCCAAATCAAGTTAATAAAAGTATTTTAAATTTAACAGATAATCTAACTCCAGGTAGAGGTATTGCAAATGTTGCAATGCCTGGTTTATTTAGAGTTTTAAATCCTTTAGGTTTTGCATACGGTCTATATCATGGTTATAGTGAAAACGGTTTAGAGGGTGCGGTTCAAGAGGCTACTACTATGAGTTTATCTTACGGTTATGGTATAGAAGCTTCTCAGAGAGAACATACTGTTGGTAAGTTAAATAATAAAAAACTTACTACATTTATGAAACAAGGTGGTTTTACTCAAAATGAAATAAACAGATATATAGAAAATAGAAATCAAGATAAAAAACATGCTAAAGATCCTTCTCAACCTAAAGGTAAATTAACTCAAAAAAGAGAACAAATTCCAAGATTAGAAAGAAGATTAGAAAGTAACTTAAAAAGAGAACAAGAAATAAAAAACCTAGAAACACAAAAACGAAAATACGTTTCTGGTTCTGAAAACAATCCAAAAGTAACAGCCAGATTAGAAAAGAAAATACAAAGAGCTAAAGCATTACAAGTTGATACAAAACTAATCGAAGGTTCTATTTTTAAATTAAATCAACAAGTTCAAGCTGAGCCAGCTATAACAGAAACTTCAAAAGTTTATCAAGCAAATTCTTTTTTTAGAGTTGGTAGTTTTGGTGCAATGAAAGCAATTCCATATATCGATAGAGCTTTAGGTTTAATTGCACCTGGTATAGGTTCTTATATGTTTGCATCGGTTGGTTATTCAATAGGTAGCTCTTTAGCTACATCTGCTTCTGAAATGTTAGGTGCAGATAATACCTTTATTGCAGGTGTTGGTGGTGGTATTTTTGGTGCTGCTGCATTAGCACCTGTTGGTGCTATGGCATTTAGTAATATTGGTAGCTTAGCAGTTACTGCTGCAGTTGCAGGTTCAGCTATGCTTGCAACTTCTGCAGCAAGTGGTATAATGGGTGAAGGGTTTAAAAGAATTGGTGAAGCGCATAATCGTTTTGATTTTGTTAAAGATCCTCAACCATACTTCTCTAGAAATGCAGTTACAATGCGTCAAAGAGCTTTACAAGCAATGGGTTCTTCTCATATGAATGCTAGAAGTGCTTTAGGTAATGAAGCAGCAGTATTACATAATAACAGGGACTACTTTGCTACTTTTGGAAGATTATAATATGAAAAAACCAGATACAACTACTTTATATGAAATAAACGAATATGGTATTAGGCATCATAAAATACATGCTGATATACCAGAAGATGTAGTTCAATATTATAAAGAGAATCATAATATTCGCACTGATGTACATAAAACTTGTATATCTTGTCAAATTAGACAAATAGAAAAATATCCAGAAGAAAGCAAATTCATTGTACCTTGTAAAGGTATACCTAGAGGTTTACCTGCAGGTTCTGCTGAAAGATTAGATGAAATTGTTAAAAGCACAAAAATGGATAAGGATCATGCAAGAAAATTAATGTTAGCTACAATTGATCCTGTAGCTTGGGCTGAATTAATTTTTGGGTTTGATGATAAAGATAATAAATGGAAATTAAGAACTTATCAAAAAGAACAACTTCGATGTACTTCCAAACGCATTGCTATTAGAGAAGGACGTCGTTCTGGTAAAACATTTATGAGCGCGTTAAAATTACTTTATTATGCTTTTAATTTAAAAGTATCTAAAGGTAGGGATTTGCAAGGCAATGAAGTGATGCTTGGACCAAGCATTATGATTGTTACACCTTATCAAGCACAACTAACTAATATTTTTGAAGAAATGGAAAAACTTATTAAACGTAATTATGAATTACGTTTAGAGGTAACTTCAGGTACTGGTGATAATCTTTATGTAAAGACTCCAACTTTCAAAATGGAATTTAAGAATCAAGCAACTATTACAGGTTTTGTTTCTGGTATAGGTATGCGACAAGACGGTTCTGGTGGTGGTACTATGCGTGGTTTTTCCGCTGATATTGTTTATCTTGACGAAATGGATATGATTCCAAAAGATGTATTAGATAAAGTTATCAATCCTATTTTAGCAACTACACCAGATACAATGTTAATTGCAACATCTACGCCTATTGGTAAAAAATCTAAGTTTTATGAATGGTGTTTAGAGCGTCCAGATTTTAAAGAAGATTTTCATCCATCTACAGTAATACCTCACTGGGAACAAATAAAAGAAGAAATAATTAGAGAATCTACTAAAGAGTCTTTCTTAGCAGAATATATGGCGGAATTTATTGATTCTGAAAGTGGTGTTTTTAGATCTGATTGGATTCAAAAAGCAAGAACAGATTATACTTATCTAGATGCTTCTAATAATCACACTTTAGCAAGGATAGGTATTCAAGCACCAAATTCAAAAATAGTATCTATTGGTATCGACTGGAACAAAAACGCTGGTACTGAATTTTATGTAATTGGTTATTTTCCAGAATCACAAATTTGGGTTGCTTTAGATGCAGTAAATGTACCTGCAGAAGAATACTCTGCAAAACGTTGGATTAAAGAATTGATTGCTTTAAACTATAAATGGAAACCAAATTACATATACGCAGATGAAGGTTATGGACATACTATTATTGAAGATTTAAGATTTCAGGCTTATCAATTAAGAGAAAAAAGAAACAAAACTGCAATTGATGCAGAAACTGTATTGATACCAGATAGATTAACTTCGTTTAACTTTTCAGGAAATGTAGAATTAAAAGATCCCATAACAAATGAAGTAGTTAAAAAAGCTGCAAAGAATTTCTTAGTTGAAAATGCTACTAGAATCTTTCAAGAGAATTTAATTTTATTTCCTGCAGAAGATGAGAAATTAAAATTACAATTAGCAAATTATATTATTCTGAAACGAAATGCACAAACAGGAAAACCCGTTTATGGTATGCAAAATGAAAAGATTGGAGACCATAGATTAGATGCAATGATGCTTGCTTTAGGTGCTTTAGTAATTGAAGAATCAGTTTTTAGTGGTAAAGGTATAGGTATTAGTGCACCTAGATTTATTGCTACTGGAAAAAATAGTTATGAATCTTTAAGCCCAGATGAAGAAGCAAATCAAAAGATAAACGATTTGCAAAAGAAATCATATCCTGGACAAATCAATGTTTTAAAAATAATGCGTGGTGAATTTAATGAAAAAGACCCAGATACTAAAAAAAATAATTTACCTGCATATCAACCTAATACAAATAAGAAATCTAGAGATTTGAATCCTAAAGAAGAAGTTTCTATACTAGAATCATTAAGAAATAATCAAACACCCTCTTTTGGTGCAGTTCAAAAAAGAGGTAGATTTGGTTCCAAGAATAGGAGTTGGTAATTATGGGCGTAGATGCTTTTGGAAGAATTTTAGCTAAAGTAAGATCAGGTACTTTAAATAATGTAGCAGAAAGGTTGTCAGATGCAGGATCTGATGAAGCAATGGCTTTACAATATGTACAAGATAAATTTCATTTTAATCTACATGCACATATGGATGTATCTGGTTCAGGAGATCTAGCGGTTGCTAGAGATAAAATTTTTGGTACTTTAAGCAACGACACTGATTATATTAATGCTATAAAAGGTCATCAAATTTCTGAGGATAGGAAAATTTTTACTAATGCTTTGCAAGGTCGCAACCTTATTCTTGATGATGAATTTGATTTTATAAATCCAAATAAATTATTGAATTCAAATGAAAAAGAATTGGCAGATAAGGACTCAGAAAAATTATTTTTTTTAAATGAAAAAACATTCCGGCATAAGGAATTGCTTGACGAAAAAGAGTTCGAGTATTTAAAATCTTTTAAGCCCGTTGTTACAAAAAAAATGGATCAAATTAGATCAGGAGAAATAACTGTATCTAATGAAATTTTACAAGAGGCACAAGTAACGCATTATAATTATTTGAAGAATTATGATTCTGTATTAGCAAATAACCAAAATGAAAATGAAAATATAGCAAGAATAATCTCAGATAAAAATGAAAATTATAGTCAAGAAAATTATAAGACTTTAGTTACAGCGAGACAAAATATACTTCAAAAACATAAAGAAGATGCTCAAGGTTTCCGAAATGTTATAAATCAAATCCATGAAAATGAACCACAAAACACTAATCCGATAATCACACTTAGTGATGATCTTGATGATCAAATCGATAATGCTTTTCAAAATTTAACAAACGATACACCAATAAATACAAATCTAAACCAAGTACCACCACCACCACCACCAATTATACCACTACCACCACCAACTCAAAATTTTTTTAATTCATATCAAACAAATCAAATGCCTTCCTTTGATCAAAAGAGAAATCTAATACTCCCACCAAAACCAATTACACCACCACCATTTGTACCTTTTAATCCTCAAAATCCAACAGTTCCACTACCGCCAATTACACCAATACAACAACTAGATTCACCTTTTGTTAATTCATATTCAGCAAATCAAACATTAGATGTACCTAATGATTTGAATGAAGTATTAAGTAGTCTACCCCCACCAACTAATACCAATGCTAAACAAGCAACACAACAAACCCCACCGCCTTCAGTTAAAACAGAGGCAGAAATACTTGCAGAAAGAAGAAAAACATCTCATGAAGCAAGATTAAAAAACAATCCTAATTATGCTGCTTTACATAATACTAAAGATTTAGAAGAAATGCCTGATGACGGCAGTATTGCTTCTAATGTTTTTAGAAGAGCAATGGGAGGCAAAGCGTCTACAAATGAAAATATAATGCTTCAAAACGAGCTTATAGGTGCAGCAAGAAATAACAATCCAGAAACTGTGAATCAAAGAATAGATTTTTATAAAAATCAAGGAGTTATAGATGATAAAGAAGCGGAACCACTAAAGGCATTTTTTAATTCAAGTTTTGATAATATGGATGCACAAGGGGTTGAAGGTTGGTTTCAACAATATAGTCACAATTTAAACGAAAAGATGACACCTAGACAAGCTAGATTATCTGTAAATCAAAAAATGGATAATAAACAAGAAGGTTTCTTTTCTACTAATTCTGATGATAATTTTAGAAAATTTGCAGGTAGATCTATTATTGGTGGTATAGCTGGTGCAGCAATTGGAACTGCTACCGATGATAATCCTGAAGCTGGGTTTGTAGCAGGTATGGTTGGTGCAAGCGTTAGTAGAAATGCAGCAAGATTGTTGCGTAACAATACTGATATGTTTGAAGGCAAGATGATAAATAGTTTATTAAAAGATAATGCTAAAGGTAAAACTAGACCGCAACAATTAGAGGCAGTGCAAGATTTAGATGATGAATCACTTGATTTTATGGACAAAATGTATAAAGATAAACTAACAAATAATTTTGGTACAAAAAATATGTTTGAAAACTCTGCTGTAACAGGTAGTAGAGCTATGACTTTAAGTGGTGCTGCGCTTGCTGGTGTAGCTTTTACACCTAAAAAAAGAGATCATAGAAGAGGATTCAACGCAAACAGAGGAAACAGAATATGAGTTTAAATATTTTAGATGCTGATTTAAATTCAGTTATTGAATTTAAAACTACACACAATGGTTATACTGGTGGTAGTTATGAATTTAAATTATATTTACAGAATGATGATTCAAGTAAATACTATGAAAATGTAATTTTATCAGCAATCTTTCCTGATTTGATTTCTAATAACATTTTAACTGAATCAGGTTGGTCTGTAAAAATAAAACAAACAGAAATTCAACCAACAGAATTTGAATGGAATAAAGTTTTTATTAACCAAAATGCTGTAGTTTCTACTTTGAATACTATGAACCCAATAGCTTATTGGGTGCGTGTTTATTGTCCAGGATTAACTCCTGCACAAATCAAAAATAACATTTCTTTAAAATTAAGATATATTGAAAGATTAATTGATGCTTAAAGATTTTTTTAATCAAATTTATAAAAATGAATTAGATATTAATTATGGTTCTTTGTTAAAAAAAGAAGCACAATCTATTATTGCAAAACAAAATCAAAATATAGAAATAGGAAATGTAACTGAAGAAGAAATTGAAGAAATTTTAATTAATTCTAGAAATGATGTCGACAGACCTTTTACTGAATTAGAAGTTAAAAAAGCTAATAAATTTATTGAAGATTTAAAAAAAGAAGTCCCAATAATTAAAGATCAATTATATAGATTTAAATCTATATTACATGATAATATTTCACAGCAAACAGATAAATTTGCTTTAGATATTAGCAAGAATGAAGCTTTGAAAAAAGCTTCGATTGAAGTTTTTAATACTAGTAAAAATAAAATATCTTATGAAGATTATGTAACTTTATTAGAATTAAAAAAACAAATGGAAATAGATGAGCAAACAAATTTATTGTTAGAGGAAGAAAATGCCATTTTTGAGTAAACTAAATAAAAATGAAACTTTAGATAGTGCATCTAGTGAAAATGTAGATGAAGAACAATACGAAAAATTGTTTAAGAAAATTGCTAGAGATTTTTTAACTAAAGAAGATTTCAAACAAATACTTTCTGAAGTTCTAACTCATTTGGCTGCTAGTAATCCTTCTGCATTAATTTCTATTACTGCATCTTTAAATAGTTTAGATGAACAAAATCATGCAAAATCAATTGCATTAGAATATGAAAAAAACTTAAATACTGCATCTAACAAAAAAAGAAAATACAAGGATATCATATGAGCACTGAGAAACTATATTTATCTGTTTGTGAATTAGTTAATGCTTATGAAAGAGGATTGATATTATCGGTTCCTAAAAAAGAAACAGAAACTACTCCAAAAATATTAATGATGGCTCAAGTTGTTAATATGGAAGCTGCTGTCGAAACAGGAGAATTAGGCTTTGGATTGTCTATTTGTGAATCCGCAAAAAGTATAAAAGAAGAATTAAATCAACCTAAAAATAATAATGTAAGTTATGTTTCTCAAAAACAACAAACTTCATTTTATGAAGAATGTACCATTGATGGAAAACATATAACTGGTTCTGCAAATCCAAGTATTCTTGCAAATAAAACTTTTGCAGATGTAGATATTGATATTGGAGATATGTATAGTTGGACTCCTAAAAAAACTCCAAAAGCTTCATTTGGTTACAAAGCAACTAATGATTTTAAATATTCTTTAGATACAATTAGAAACAAAAACATAACTAGATATCTAAATGAAAAGATGGGTGTGTATGATTCTAATGGTGACGGATTACAAGATAAAATAAATTTATTCGGTTGGAAAACTAATTTTGGATTGGAGAATTGTTTAAATTGCTTGGTTGATTTTAAATTAGATTTACATATTCCTTCTTTGGAATGGAGTTTTGATTTTAAAAAGATTTTAAATAAATTAAAAGATTTTTTAAAAAAGATGAATGCTGCATTAGATCCAACAGGTCCAATGTTAGGTATTTGTGCATTATTAGAAGCTTTGAAAAATAATGGTATTTGTCCAAAAAATTTACCACCTTTAGCTTTAATCTTTCCTACTTTATTTACCAAATATACCTTTGATTTATTAAATGTGAGATTATCTTTAAGTGGTTTCTTTTTACCATTAATTAAAACTGTTGCAGGTGCATTGGTTTCGTCTTTAGAGAATATTCCAAAATTAGTAAATCCAATTTTAGATTGCATGATCAATGGTTTGATTGGTGTTAATTATTTAATTAAAAATTACTTATCACTAGCTGATAAAGCTGCAAATCAAGTTACTGCAGGATTAAATGCTTTCTTAGATATTCCTCAAAAAGCAAAAATTGCAATGAATGATATTAATGGTTTAGTTAAAAGCAAAATTAAACCATCTGTAGATTTTAAAATAGAAGATTTTAAATCAGGTAAATATTACAACTACAGAGAAGCTGTTAATCTTTATGATACCATTGTTCAAGAATATTTATCTGCATGCCTAATACTTGAAAATAGTGATTTTTATTCTCCTGATTATCCTTATATGGAAGCTACTATGCAAGTTCTAGTAGAGAAATCTTTTAAATTAATGTTTATAGAGAATCTTTTGAATGAATCTTTATTTGAAACAAATTCTTTAGGTTTGATTCGAGGAGTAGGAACTGGATCAGAAGAATTTTTATTAAATGGTTCAGAAGATATGTTCTCTTTTAAAGATACCAGTATTACTATTAGTTTTTTAAAAGATGACAAATCGCAAGATTTTAATTTTCAGACTTTAGTGCATTTAAAGGATATTCGAAATATTATTTCAAAGTATTCAGAATTAAGTGATTCTAATAAAAAGTTATTTGAAGAACTTGATAAAACTGATGTGAAATATAGAGTTGAGAAAAAAGATGTTTTTGATTTTAGAGCAAACACAAAACCAACAAGATCTAAAATTTTTGATTCTCAGTATTCTTTATTAAATAAAGTAAATAAAAAAATAACTGATTCAATGGATCCACTATTAAAACAATATGGTTTAGGTGGTAAAGTAAATTATGTTGATACTTATTTAGATGGACCTACTATTAAGTTCAAATCTGAACTATTAAAAAGTTATACTGCATCTCCTGTAAATCAATTATTAGAAAAGTGGATAAACGTTTTAAAAACTACAAAGAAATATATTAAAGATTTAACTGGAGATTTAATAAACTCTATAAAAGCTTTATCATTATATATTAATGAAACTTTAGATTATGATATTCAAATTACTGGTAGTATTTTAGAACTACTACATTTGATTAGGTTTGTTAGAGTTATTTGGAAATTAGTACAATCTGGTTTAACAGATTGCAAGAAGTTTAAACAAAATCCAAAGTTAGTAAATTCTATAATTGCGCAAAATTACAATAATCAAATTCAAGTAGATACTGTTGTAAATAATCCTTTAAATGCATCTACTAATACTTTAAATGCAGAAAGCTTATTTGGACAGGTACAAGTTACTAATTTAAACAATGGTAAAAAGTATTATTTAGATCCAGATGAATGTAATGGATTTACTAATGTAAAAATAAATGACGAAAACTTAGATAAAGTTTATAATGAATTAATAATGAACATGCATACAGGTAAGGTGTAATATGGATTTAGATAAAGCAAAAGCACTTTTATTTTTTCAAACAGCAAGAAATTTAGCAAACGATCCTAAAAGAATAGAACTTTTACTTTCTGAAATGAAGTTGCAATTAGTTTCAAAATTGACTGTCGAAAAGAAAGCTGATTCAAATGCAAAGTAAATTTAAATTAATAAACAAAGCAATTCAAACATTGGATTTGCAGAACAAATTACACCAAGATCAAAACAAACCTGTTTGGGTAAATAATCTGAATGGCGTATCAATTAAAAAAGTTGATAATAAAGCTTATTCTTATTCTGATCGATTTAGAGGCAATTGGTTTAAACCAGAATATGATTTAACTGAATTACAAATAGCTCAAGATACGGATGCGTATCTCTTTAAAGCTATTCAAAAGAAAGTTCATAAAGTAATTTTAGCTGGTTGGGAATTTGTAGGTAAAGATAAAGAAGTTGTAGATTATATTAAGAAACGTTTAAGAGAAATTGAAATTGTTTCTGGTATGCCTTTTGACATGATGGTAATAAATACTGCGCATGATTTAGCTAGATTCTCAAATTGCATGTGGGTTAAAGTTAGAAATTCAGAAGCATCTTCAGGGGTTATTAGACCTCATCAAAATAAAGAAGTAGATCCTGTTGCTGGTTATTTTATTCTTCCATTTGAAACTCTTTGGTTTAAAGTTAAACCAAATGGAGAGATCAAGAAAGTTATGCAAATTATGCATAATACAGGAAAAATGAAAGAGTTTGCACCAGAAGATGTTGTGCATTTCTTTACTAACAAAAAACCAGGGTTCACAATGGGAACTCCTGAAATTCTGCCAGTGTTAGAAGATTTAGCATTGTTAAGAAGATTAGAAGAAAATGTAGAATCTATGGTAGACGCAAATCTACATCCTTTATTCCATTACACTGTAGGTACAGATTCCCATCCAGAAAGATATGGACCGGATGGTCAAAAAGAAACTGATCTAGTAAGACAAACTATTGAATATATGCCAAGTGGTGGTATTTTTGTGTCTGATCATAGACACAAAATAGAAGCTATTGGATCTGAAGGTAAAGCTTTAAATGCAATGGAATATTTAGATTACTTTAAAAGAAGAGTCTTTGCAGGTTTAGGTGTCAGTCCAATGGATATGGGTGAAGCTGATTCAGCAAATAGTAGTACTGCAAGTACATTATCTAAATCAGCAATTCAAGATGTAGAAGCATTACAAGCTAATATAAAAATGTTTATTGATACTTACATTATTAATGAATTACTTTTAGAAGGTGGTTTTGAAGATGCAATTTTAGATCCAGATAAAAGAGTAGAAATTAAATTTGGTACAGTAGATAAGGAAGAAAAATCAAAGATGGAAAACCAAACTATTCAACTTTGGTTGAATAAGTTAATTACAGAAGATGAAGCTAGAAAACGTCTTGGTGAAAAATCTTTACAAGATAAAGATAGAGAATTTACATATTATAAATTATATGAAGAGCCTGCTGCTTTATTAAAGATTATGGGTTCCGCTGTAGATGCATCAGCGCAAGCATTAGCATCTAATCCAAGTTCTAATATTACATCTGCACAATTGAATAAAGAGAAAACTGAGAAGCAAGCAGCTGCTGAAAAGCAGACTGCTAAACCAAATAAGTTAGGTAATGTAATCAAGCCTGGACCTAGTAACCAGTCAACTAATCAAGCTAGACCAGCGAACCAACAGGGGGTTCGCTTAGCACCCAAACTCAATAAAGATAATGTGCACGAAAATTTAAGTGTCAATAGCTCAGAGGAAAATAATCAAAAAAATTTGAATAACTTGATTTTTAATACTATGAATAGTTTATTATCTACAGATGATATTAATGAATTACTTGAAAACTTTATTCAATCTACGAATAAAGTAGATTAAGGAGGCAGAATGCCTAATATAGTTAAATTTAATGATTACGTACAGATAAATCCAGATTCAAAAATTTTAACTTTATCAAAAGAAGATAAGATTAAAATAACAGATAATTTAATTACTAATTCTTATACTAAAGGAAAAGGTCTTGTAATTACTTATGATCTTTCTCATTCTGGTAGAAAAATTAATAATAGAGTTTATAGTGCACGTGGACAACGTAAAGGTATCGAAAGTTTAACAAATCCTTTTAATAAACCTATACTCAGACATCATGATCAACATTCAGATCCTATTGGTAGATTTATTGGTGGCGAATATCAAGATTTATCAGAACATATTATGGGCCATTTAAAGAATGACCTTGCTGCATATAATCAATTAAGACATGCATTTGATTCTGATGAACCAGAACATATTTATAGATCTTTAAGTAAATATTCTTTATTAAAAAATACTGAATGGCCAGGCGTTGGTAGAATGCGTGTAAAAGCTAATATTACTGATGAAGATGCAATTAAAAAATTTCTTGATGGTAGATATTTAACTTTTAGTGCAGGTTCTTCTACTAACAGGCACGTTTGCTCTATTTGTAATGAAGATTGGGCTGTTAGTGGTCCTTGTGAACACGATCATGGTAGAGATTATGATGGTGAAATGTGTGTTTTTGTTTGTGGTGATTTTAATGTACATGAAGGCTCAGTAGTAAATACACCTGCTGATAATTTCTCTCAAGTAGTTTCTATTGAGAGAATGACTGATTCAGAATTCCCAATTAATCAAAAACAAATAAAAGATAGTAATGCAATTGAAATCATACTTACTGATTTTGAAATGGATAATGAAAATGACGTTCAAAACGAGAGAGGATCTTCCGATGAGTCCAACACCAATGAAGAAACCCAAGAAGACAACCAAGAAGCAACCCAAGAAGTACTAGAAGATTTTGATTTTCTTTCCTTAGATGAAAAAACATTTAAAGTACCTGCAGGTGCAAAAGGTAATGCACAAAAAGTACTTGATTGGAAAGATAAGCATGGATCTGAAGTTAAGGGAATGACAGCTGTTGGTTGGGCGCGTGCAAGACAATTAGCTACTAAATCAGAAATTGGACTTGGTACTGTTAAACGCATGGCCATGTTTAATCGTCATAGAAAGAATGCAGAAGTAGATCCTAAATTTAAATCTGAACCATGGAAAGATCGTGGACACGTTGCATGGTTAGGTTGGGGTGGTACTTCTGGTATTGATTGGGCGATTAAAATTTCTGAAGCTAATAATGATGAACTAGATGATGCAGAAAGATCATCTCCAGAAGGCAAAGGAGCCAAAACTCCTGCAAAACCTTCTGAAAGAATTCAAGGATCTAAAGTTAATAAAGAAGGCTCCGCATCATCTTCTGGAAAATCAATTGAAGTCGGTTCTGTTCTTGAATCTTTAAAAGCTAAAGTAAAAGAACATAACGAAAAACATGGAGATAAAGAAGGTAAAAAAGTATCTTTAGGAATGTTAAAAGCAGTTTACCGTAGAGGTGCTGGTGCTTTTTCTAGTACACATAGACCTGGAATGTCTCGTTCTGGTTGGGGTGTTGCAAGAGTAAATGCATTCCTGAAATTAGTTAGATCTGGAAGCCCTTCTAATCCAAAATACACAACAGATAATGATTTGTTGCCTTCAGGACACCCTAAAAAATCAAATAGTAAATCAAAAACAGAGAAAGATTTTAATATGTCAAACGAAAATAATGAATTAGACAACGACTTGTTAGAACCAGTAACCGAACCAACACAAGAAGAACAAAAAGCACATGATGATTCTTTTAGTGATGAATTGGATATTGACTGGTTTACTCTTGATCTAGCATTAACTGCATTAATGGAAGATAAAGCTCTTTCTGCAGAAGCTAGAAATAGATTACCAACTGATGTTTTCTGTGGTCCAGATAAATCTTTTCCAGTACCAGATTGCGCTCATGTAACTGCTGCTAGAAGATTAATTAATCAAAGTAAAATCTCAGATGATCAAAAGAAAAAAGTATTAGCTTGCGTAAATACAAAAGCTAAAACATTAGAATGCGAATCTTCAAATAAGAATGATTATGAAGAATTAAAGAAGAGTTATGATGATGCTTTAATTAAAATTAATCTTTTAGAAGATAAATTTAAACAAATACTTGAATTTCTTGCAAACAAAGGTTTAGAAATAAATAAGCCTGTTGAAGATCAAGAAAGTGTCAATAAAGTACAGGAAAACAGTGTAAATAATGACGCAGAAAATAATGTAAATATTGACACAGTTATTCTTGCAAAAAATGACAAAAATAATCTTGATTTGTTGAACAAAAAAGTAGAGAATCCATCAGAGCATTTAAAAGCAGACGATGAAGTTAAAGCTACTGTTCAGCAAAGCAAGTTAGCAGCTTATGAACAAACTGTAGTCGATACATATAAACAATATGTAGAACAGTTTGGATTAGATGCAGCCGAAGAATATTTATATTCTAAATCTGCATATCTTCCTCGTGGTTTTCATCCTAACAACTTTTAAATAGATAACTTAATTATATAGGAGTTCCAATATGTCTATTGATAGATACCAGAGTAGATTTAAAACTCGTAATGATTTGATGGATCAAATCACCCCAAATAATGTAGTACAAACAAATGTTTCTGTACCTGCTGGTGAATGGAAGCCTGCAGCTTGGTTACCAGTTATTTGGCAAAATCAAAGAAGCAAGGATTACTTCGTAATGTCTGCTGGGAAAGTCGTTTCTTTCTTTGCTGATGGTAGAGTAGTTCCTGCAGGTCTTTTAGCACGTGCTGCAAAAGCTGCTTTAGACTTAAATCCAGAGCAAGTAATGCTTACTTATCAACAACAAGATGAAGATGCTAGAGTAATTGATATTACTACTGGTAAATTTGTTGATGTTGCTGTTAATGGTGTTAAGCAAGTTAGTCTTTTAGATTTCATTTCTGCACTTAGAGATCATGGTTTAATTGCATTGAATCATGAAGCTTTTTCCGCAAATTTAGATGTAATTGTTGACGACCAAGCTGTTTTGGTAGACAGACAAGCAGAAATGGCGAAATTAGTTAGTGCTGTTTATGATTGTATTTCTTCACCAGTTGGTGTTTTAGCTTATGATGTATTTGTTTGGGCTGGTGATGATCCTGCTAATTTGCATTTTACAAATTATCAAAAACAACATTTGATTCAATTCTTTACTGATATTCAAGTAAAGGTACCTCAAGTTGCTGTACAAGGTGAAGCTGCACAAATTCTTCAAGCTAATGTAATTTCTGGTGCTACACTTTCTGCAATGCCACGTTTTGCTGGTCTTCCAGTTTCAAAATTAGTTGCTGTACAATTTGGTATTCCTTCTGAAATTGCCGGTAATACAAGTCGTACACCTATTGCATGGACTGATCTTGCTAATGGTGCTTCTACTCGTTTACGCAGTGGTATTGATCTTCTTGCAAAAGAAGGTGATTGGTTTATTGATGACTTTACAGGTTTAGTTGTAATTTATTCTGAAGATGGTGAAGGTACACATCTTCCTGGTGTATTTGCAGGCAAGCATCTTTCATTCTACACTTATGTTGGTGCTTCTTCTACACAAGAAAGAATGCAACATTTTGTAGGTGTTGGCCGTCCTGGCGATTATGTAACATTTGATGAAAATTCAAACTTCAAAGCAATTCAACCTGCTGATCTTGCTGAAGCATTTGCTAATGGTATGATTTGTGGTCGTTTATTGCAAGTCTTCAAGGAACCAAAGAGCTTACTTGAAAGAGTTCGCACTGGTTTCCAAGGTGATGAATTTGGTGCTACTGGTAAGATGCCTGGTAGTGCTACAAAGGGCTTCTCAGATTTGATTACTCTTTCTCATGAAATTGTTGCTGATCAAATCGCTGTTATCAACGTAAAGATTCAATAATTTATAGGAGAGTTAATAATATGACAGTATTAAAATTAGTCGATGGCACTCAAATCCAATTGCCTAGCAATCAAAAAGCAGCTTCACGTTATTTAGCTGATATGATTCGCAACAATGGTCAATTACCTGATAGTGAACAAAAGGTATCTTGGAAGGCTTTTGCTGAAACCATTTCTCCTAAGAACAAGGATATGGTTAAGGCTTCAGAAATTACACCTTTGCTTCAAACTTCTATGGAAATTTTGATCCGTGAACCAGTTGAACCAAATGCAGTTATTACACCTTTGTTTACACGTATTCAAGCTCAAGGTCTTAACACTCAAATCTTGATGGGTGCTATGGGCGCTGTATATGCTGGTGATGTACAAGAACTTGGTACATATCCAGAAGTTAATTTCCAAATGGGTGGTGCTGTTTCTACAGCTTATATTGGTAAGAGCGGTATTGCTGCTTCTTTCACTGATGAAGCTCTTCGCTATAGCACATTTGATATTATGGCAAAGAACCTTGAACTTATGGGTAATGCACTTGTACGTCATAAGGAACAAAAAGCTGTAGCTTTCTTGAAGCAACTTGGTACCACACTTTATGATAATATTAATCCTTCTTCTTCTATCTATGGTGTAACCACTGGTAGAGGTTTGCAAGCTAATACATTAGTCGGTAATGGTGCTCTTACTATGGATAATCTTATGCGTGGTATGGCTCACATGGCTGAAGAAGGTTTCTCAGCTACAACATTGCTTATGCACCCATTATTCTATTACTCATTTATTCAAGATCCTATCTTACGTCAAATGATGTTGATGCACGGTGGAGGATCTTGGTTCAATGCTTATTCTGGTGCACCTGGTGTATTGACTCCTTATAACAATGGTACTATGGGTTCCATGGGGCCATCAAATGGTACAAAGATCAACAATGGTCGTGGTATTGGTTCTTCTGGTCAAGGTAGCAATGGTTCTGAGATTTCTCCAGTAACTGCTCGTTCACAACAAGCTACTTCTGCTCCAAATCTTCCAAGCTATTTCCCATTCAACTTCCAAATTCAAGTTTCTCCTCTTTGTCCTTATGATCCAGAATCAGAGACAGGGGATATCTTCTTGCTTTCTGGTGGTAATGTTGGTTATCATTTGGTTGATGAAGAACCTACAACTGTTGAATGGCGCGATGAAAACACTGAATCTGTAAAGATCAAGATCCGTGAACGTTATGGTTTTGCTGTAGCACACGAAGGTCAAGGTGTTGGCGTATTCAAGAATGTTAAGAGAACTGAACAATTCTGGGATGGCACTGTTAAAGCTCTTGCTTCAATGGGTGACCTCACTGAAGATCAAGTAAAGAGTCAAATGTAATTCATTACTTGTAAACTGTAGATAATTCTTGTATAAGAAAAGGGAAGCGGATCCGCTTCCCTTTTTGCTTTTATAGGAGATAAATATGTCTTGGTTTAAAGAAAAGAAAGAATTAGAATTATTTGAAGAAGAATACTTTATTTTTGACCCAACAAATCCATACAATCATCAAGTAATAGATGAAGAAGAATTTATAGAAGTTAAAATAGGTGAAAATAAAAATGACAATAAATTTCTTACCAACACTGAGTTACCCACAGAATCAGAGTACAAACATTCCTAATGGATCTACTTTTAGATTAGTATTTGATAAAGAGGTAGATATTGAATCTGTTAGAAATTCAATCATTTTAGTTGGTGCAGATTTTGATAGAACTACAATCCCTGAGAATGCATTATGGATTAATGAAACTAGTGGTGAAAATAAAAACTTTTTGCGTTCACCTAATTATAAAGGTTTCTGTGAGTTTGATGTTGAAATTAATTTTTTAGATCCTGTTACAAAAGAAATTGTTTTACCAGAGAATGATTTTGATAGAACTAACTATTATACTGCAGCAGTAATTAAACCTAAAAAAGCTTTAGCTTTAAATAGTGAATACCAAATATTTTTAATTGGAAGTAATACTCAAAATCTAGATCCAATGTACAAAAATAATAATGCAGTTTCCTTGAGAACTATTTATTCTGCAAATTTAAATAACACAGTAGATGAGAGAGTTAAAGTTAGAGGTTTATTTAAGGGTGAAAATGGAATTGGTAGCTTGTTAACAATTGAAATTGTTGAGAGTGGTATTGGTAATGCAGCGCAATATATTTACTATTTTGACGATCAAAATAAAAATATGGAAAGATTATCTAGATGTTCTGCAAGATGGAGAAGTGTAGACAAAGGATTGAATATTAAATTTGACAATATTCAGTACAATGCAGGTGAATTAATAACCATTAAGTGTTACAAACCTGATTTTCTTGAAGCCAGTTACATTATTAATTTTAGTACAAATGATGGCGCAATATATACAGAACCAGAACCAGATTACAAATCAACTTCTCCTGTAAATACTGTGCTGATTAATAATTTTGAACCATTGGCAATAATAAAAGTAACACCACATGAAGGTGCGATTAATATTCCTTTATCTAATAATTTAATAGAAATTCATTTTAATAAACTATTGGATCCTGCATCAGTAACTCAAGATTCTGTAAAAATAGAAGTTCTACCAGTTTCTGGTTACTATAACAACATGTATGATTCTCATCCTAAAACTAAAAAACTTTACAAAATAGTTTCCGTTGTAGAGAATAAAATTATTATAGAAATCTAAGGAGTTATTAAATATGACAAGCAGAAGTGTTAGTTTAAATAGTACAATCAAATTAAAAGTTGTATTTAATAATTTTAAATCTCAACCAGTAAATCCATCTGAAGTTACTTTAGTAATCACTAAACCTAATTCAGAACAAATTGTTATAAATGATGGGTTTTTAAATTTAGAAACAGGATTCTTTGTATACGAATTCGATCAAACAGATATAGCTGGTAAATATACAGAAGAATGGATTGCTGTTATTGATGGTGAAGAAATCTTGTATGATTTCTATTTTAGTGTTTATGCTGGTGGTGAAATTAAAGCCGGCCAAAATATTATAGATTATAATGAATTAATTCTGATCACTTTAAACTCAAGTATTTCTGATTTTGAAGGCAATCAATTAAATGAAGATTATGAATTCTATTATTGTACAGAATTTAATCCATTCTATGCACCTATTGAAATGCTTAGGGTAGAATGTGGTACTTGGATGAATGATATTCCAGATGATACTTTAGGTTTAGCAATTCATTGGTCCTCTATAAAAGCAGATCAATTTACTTGCAAAAAACCAGTAGGTCAGAATTATTTCTATGCAAGAACTAGATTTGTTTTATTTGATGCTGCAATATCTTTATTTACCATGCCTGTCGGTGCTTATGGTTCTAATTCTAAAACACATAAAACACTTGGTGATTTGTCTGTTCAAAATGCTGATCTAGATTTAGATATTAAAGATTTGCTTAAAGAATACAAAGAACAAAGAGATGAATGGATGAGAGTAATCAATGCCGGTGGACATGTTACTTTTGGACAATCTTTTGGAACTACCTTTGGTGAAAAAGGAATTAAACGATCAGATAAAAACCTTATCTCTCGTCAATGGCATGATCCTTGGAATGAATATTATTGGTTACCAACTAATAATAGTAAATATATGAAACCTGGTGAAAATAAATATAAATCAGGTTATACCATATGGAACTACCATTACTTTACTACTGGTAGATTAGGTAGAGGTCAATAATATGAAGCGTCAATTTCATAAAGTAAGTAGAGAGAAAGACTTAAGAAAAGTCTTTGATGATTTTATATTAGGTAAATCTGGTGGTATTAAACACGCACATAAAGTTTTAATTAGAAGATTTCGACGCGATGAAAATAACCAATTACTAAAATGTAAATGTGTATCTCATTTATCTGACGAAGCTGCTGGCGAAACTTCTTGTAATTATTGTCTAGGCGAAAAATATATATGGGACGAAGAATGGGCTGAATGTTATTCTCAAATGCGAGGTGGTGATTCATTTCATACTCGTTTTAGAAGAATTCAAGCTGGTGAAATTCGAACCGACTATAAAACTTTTTATTTTAGATACGATACTTTATTTACATATAAAGATAAAATAATTGAGTTAAAACTTGATTATGATGGGAAACCAAGTATACCATATGTTAGAAATGTAATATATAGACCTGAAACTATTCAAGAATACCGTTCAGATAATGGTAGACTTGAATATCTAGCTATACACTGCAGAGAAGAAAATGCAATAAGGTTGAACAATTAATGCAAAAAGATATTTTAAATTTTAATTACGATATTGAGAAATTAAAAAAAGAACAATCTGTTGTTCTTCAGATTTTAGATCAAGATGAAAATGTAATTAATCAATTAGAATCTAAAATTTCAATTACAAATCCTTATGAAATTAATTTAAATGACTTCTTGCCGAATACAAATCCTTTAACTTTAGAAGAGTTTTTTTCAACTGCTTCTAATTTAATTGCAGATGCGCAAAAAAGATCTGGAATTTTAGAAAATAAAATTGTTAAACTTGTAGAAGAATATCCACCAGAAACGATGGATACTTATGGAGATGAAGTTATTACTTTTAAAGTAGTTTCTAGAAAGCCTGGTATGATGAATAAAGCTGGTACAGGTAGACCTGTTCGTAAAGCTACTTATTCATTTGAATCCGGTTCACCAAATCATCCAAATAAGATTTTAACTGTAGAATCTAGGCCAGTAGATCACATTGTAGAATTTAATTGTTGGGCAAAAACAAATAAACTTGCAAATGATAGAGCTATTTGGTTAGAAAAATTATTAATAAACAATGCTTTTGTATTTGAAATCAAAGGCGCTGAAAGATTTTATTGGGAAGCAAGACACTCTGACACCTACATGACAGTAGGTGGTCAAAGATTGTTTTATAGACCAATTCATTTTTTTCTGCGTTTTAGAGAATTTGATATAAAGGCAGAATCAATACTTAGAGAACTACTAATTAGTATTAACAAAATTTAGAGGAGGCTATTATGGCTTACAAAGATTTTTATACAAGAGTGCCTGGCACAAATATCACTTATAATGATGGTACACTTTCTGCAACAAAGAGTCAAGAAGCTGGACCAAGAGTTATGATTGCAGCTAGTGCTGTAAAAGGTATCGCAGGTCGTTTATTTACTGCAGAATCTTTAGAATCTACTGTTTCAGAATTTGGTGATTTCAGCGAACTTGCAACTGCATATCAAACTGCATTAGCAAATTTGCCACAAACTTCAAATGTAGATCTAGTTAGAATTGCAACAAAGGCAGAACATCTTTTAGTACAGAAGATTAGCAAAGCCGGTTCTGCAGAATATGAAACTATCATTAAGATTTCACCTAAAAGACAAGGTGATGTTTTAGTAGGTAATAAAGATGTTAATGCTTTCGAAGCTTATCGTTTAGCATTAGTGCCTGTTAAAAAAGGTAATATTTACAAGCAAAGAGTTGTAATTGTTCAAGATTTAACTTCTAGTACTAAAACAATCGTTTATGATTCAGAATTAGAATATACTCAAAATCTTGCTGATTTTGATGTAGAGATTAATAATGATGTTGGCAATGATCACATTCTATTTACACCACATGCATATTCTACTGAGGGTGCAGCTAGTACTCTTAGAGCAGCAGCAGAGCAAAAAAACATTTCAATTAATAATTTGATTACTTTTGATGCATTAGCAATTGGTAATATTCATGTTTTTAATGCAAGTGATACAACAAATTCTGCAGAAGTTAGCAATCCAACATATCAAATTGTAAAACATACACAAAGTAGCACTTATTCTCCTGATTATTTGAACAAGTATGCTTCTTTAGAAGTTAAATATCAAGATTTAGATTATTTAAACTCTGATATGATTTATGTTGAAGGTTGTTATGCTGATATTTTGCCTTTAGATTTAGAAAATGCATCGCTTTCTCAAGCTATTGATTATGGTAGCTATAACTTAGGTTATATGTGGAAGTATGTACATGAAGGTACTCCTTACAGCTATATGTTTGGTAGAAAAGATGCATTGAATTCTGCTAATGTTTCTACAGATGAAATAGCTGTTTGTTCAGGTCCTATTATTCCTCTAGGAGGCACTATTACCCAAGGTGACAACCTACTTTATCAAGTAGGTACTGCTGGTATTGTACTTGGTGACTTATTAAATCTTTTTGAAGTTGAGATTATTGATTTAGCTGCAACAGCAGATTCTGTTGAAATGTTTCCTTTAAACACAGGTAAAATTAAAGTAGCAATCAAATCTGCTGCTCTTGCAAATGGTCAAACTAAGTCAATTGTTATTGGTAAGTCAGACGCTCCTATTTTTACTGTAAAGATTAAAAAAGGATACACTTTACCAGATAATACAAAAGCTAAATTTACGATTAGAGCATCTAAAGTAGCAGGCAACAGAACCATATCAGATTCTTTGATTAGTAAGAGCTCAGCTGATGGAAATTATGATAAACCAATTAATTGCGATCCTTTTGTAATCAGTCCATTCCAGTTAACAGGTCAATTAATTCCTGAAACTGTATTGGAACAATTGCTTTCTTTTGGTTCTTGGTTGGCTCCAACTAATACAACTGTATCTTTAAATGCCAAAGCAGAACAAATTAGAGAAATCAGTTTCTTGCATCAAGCTGCATCTATGGCTTACAAAGCATCTAACATCTATAGACAATGTGTTGCTTTTGTTCCAGTTAGCCAACCTAAACCATCTAATGACGGTGTACAAAAATGGGCTGGTAAAGCTCCTTTGTATGAAATTGACAATGATACTGGTGAACTTGTTGTAGCTCAAAATGGAACTATGCTTCAAGGTTGCAAGTTGCTTTTTGGTGCAAAAAATTACAGAAGCGGAAGACCTTTTGGTGGTGTTATTCTAACTACTGGTAATCAATTGCCAAATGGAGAACCCTATGGTATTGATGATACAGATGAAGCTGTAGACTCAAAAGGTTTACCAATTGATATCGGTAAGCATGTTGTAGTTGTTGGTTCTTGGGGTACAATTACTCCTCAAAATACCAGAACAGATAAAATTCTTGCTTTGCCAAAAGTTTCTAAATTTGTAAATCTTGCACCTGCAGTTATGGGTAAGCTTTTAGCGCTTCCAATCAATGAAGAACCAATTGGTCCAGTTAATGGTAGAATCGCTGGTGTAAGTGTTCTTGGTGTTTCTGTTCCAAAATCATTGTTAAACAGTTTAGCTCTTGGTAGAGTTTGCATGTTTGATAGTGCTGGTTCATTAAGCATTCTCAGAACAACTGCATTGCCAACAAGTGATTACACTAGAGTTTCTACTCTCAGAGCAGCAAACAGAATTCTTTCAAACATTCGTGAAATGGCATTACCTTTCTTGGGTAAAACTGTTGATTTCGCAAGAACAACAATGGCTCAACGAATTGAAGGCTTTATGACTGGCGAAGTTAGATTAGGAAATATTCAAGGTTATCAACCTGCAAGAATTTCAGCTACAAAAGCTGATGAAATTGCCGGCAGACTTAATGTTTCTGTATCTTTTATTCCACCTTTTTCTTTGGAAACTGTTAATGTAGACATGACAGTTCTTCCTCCTCAATAATTTAGGAGACAATTAATATGGCTAGTAGTTTAGATCTTGCTAAAACTTACACCTCTTTTGCAGGTGTAGATATTAAAGTAGTTATGAATGGTAAGGTTGCTGGTTCCATGCAAGCTGTTTCATATGCTATTCAACGTGAAAAGGCACCTATTTATGTAATGGGTTCCGTAGATCCAATCAGTTTTTCTCGTGGTAAGCGTGGTATTGCTGGTACCATGATTAGTTTAATGTTAAATCAACATATGCTTAACTCAGATGCTTTTAAAGGTGAAATGGCTTATCTTGATAAAGGTGAAATTTTTGCTTCTATTGGTACAGATGGTAGTAAAGCCAATAATGTTAGCACTGCTGGTTCTTCTGAGCTTTTACAAGCACTCGGCGAAAATGGTGTAGGAGGAGGTTTAACAACATCAACTACCACTCCACAAAGAACTCAATATGAACAACAAAATCAAAATTTTAGCACTACTGATGTAAATACAAATTACAGTTGGTCTAAAGTTTTTTATGTTGATCAAATCTTGCCTTTCGATGTTGTTATTCATGCAGTTAATGAATATGGTAATGCAGCTCAAATGAGATTGTTTGGTTGTGAAATTTTGAATGAAGGTTCTGGTTTCTCAATTGATGACATTGTTATCGAAAATCAAATGACTTATGTTTGTAGAACTTTATTACCATGGTCCGCTTTAGCAACAAGTAAAGAATCTGGTTTTTCAGATTCAAACAGACAACAAACCACTGCAAGTCAAGCGTAATTAACAATATAAAAAATAAAAGGATCATAATAATATTATGAGTCAAGTGAAGAATTATCCATTAAACTATCCATTTTCCTTTTCAGGAACAGATGTTGAAGCATATATAATTCAAGGTAATGATTATTACAAATTGAACTCTCTCTCTACTGTTTCATTTCAAGTAAATGAAATGAGAAATCCTGTTAGAAGATTAGGTTATTCTATTCCAGTAGGATTTACAAAAGCTATACGTACTATAGCTGGTACATTAGTTTTAACTATATTAAAAGATCATCCTTTAAAAGAATTGCTGGGGAGTGTTGAAAATACTCAAGGCGAAAGTGAAACAAATTGTAAAATTAGATTTGGAAGTCAAAGTGTTTTGTTAAACAAAGAATTTGATTTACTACTGCGCTATCAATCAGAAGGTCACCGAGAATTTTACTCAGAATTTAAAATTAAAGGAATTAATTTAATTTCTCAATCTCTTGTAACTTCTGTAAATGATATGGTTACTGAAATGGTTTTTCAATTTATGGCTAAAGATTATGAAGATTTTGTTTTAGTAGATAAGAAGGAATCAAGCAGAAGAACTGCAAAGAAGAAAGAACAAGAACAAAAAGTAACTGAATTAGTTAAAATAGAAAAAAAAGTTGAAACGATGTCTCTTCTTGTTGACTCTATAGAAACTCAAGACGATAAAGAAAAAGCAAGAGTTTATTTAGACAATCTAAGAAATGAAGCTCAAAAACTTGAATATGAAATTTTTTTGGATAATCTAAAATCAGGAATATTGAAATAAAATGGAACAATTCTCATACGAATATTTTTCTGGTGCCAGTGTAATATTAAAAATTAAAGGTGAAGAAATAGACGCAGTCGGTATTTCTTATCAGGTTACTTACTCTAAACAACCAGTGTATTCTTATTATTCAAATAAATTTGATGCAGTATTAGAAGGTAAACATATTGTTCAAGGTAGATTTGTTATTAATTTTACATCTCCAAGAGATTTATTTAATATTGTTGGATCAGAAGCAGGAACTGTTGATTTTTCTCAAGTTAATTTTTTTGATATTGAGATTGGTTTTTCAATTGATTGTGGACCAGCTACTAAGAAAATTTTATTAAAAAATTGTTTCATTATGGGACATGGTCAATCAATACAAATTGACGACAATGTTATCTTGACGGAATATAATTTTATTGGTAGAGAAATAGAACACTTAGAATAATTAATTAAAGATAGGATTGAAGAATGCCAAAAGGTTTAATGGATGAAAGAGGTTATGTTTTATTTGGAGATGAATTGAATGAAAAAGCATTAAATGCTTTAAGAAGAAACTCTCCAACTGCGGATGTTATTTTAAAAGCAATTCCTAAAGAAGCTTTTATTCAAGCAGAGTTAGAAGAAAAAGCTTTACTTGAAAAGATTCAAAGAGAATTAAAAATTAAAATAGAAACCAATCCTGTAAAAGAAATACCTGCTAAACCAACGAGATTACAACTTAAAAAAATGCAATTGGAAGAAGCAGAAAATGTCAATAAACTACAAGAAAACAATGTAAATATTTACACAGAAAATCGTGTAAAAAATGACACGATTTTTCAAGACTTTATTGACACTTTTGATTTATGTACAAGAGATTTTTATTTTAAGATCCCAATATACAAACCAACTTTAGAAAAATTAAAGTTAGAACAGTTATATAAGTATGAACAGATACCTCTTGATATTTTAGAAAAATACAGTATCTTGTTTGAAGAGGTTATACCACCATTATATGAAAGATTAGAAATCCAAAGAGAGTTAACAATGAATTTAGACGACGAATTAGAATCTTTAGCAAATCAAGCTTCTGGTCAAAATGAAAATCCTGAAGCAATGATGAAACAACAAATTTTTGAATTACTTGAGAATAGACCTGACGCACCAAGTGTTAATCAAATTAAAATTTGGAAAGATGAATACGGTCAATCAGGCGTACATGTTATGGCTTTTGGTCAAGATGATGTCTATGTATATCATCATCTTACTAGAAAACAATGGCGTACAATTAAAGATATTATGTCTAAGTTAGATCCAGAACAATCTGATGAAGTTGAAGAAAAACTTAAAGAGAAAGTTTGTGTAGGTTGCGTGCTTTATCCAAAACTAGATAATAAATGGGTAGAGAATTGTAAAGCAGGTGTAATTGATTCTCTTTACCAGATGATTCTTTTGAATAGTGGATTCTTAACTCCTCAACAAGCAATGCTTCTGACTGCACAATTATAAAATGAATTTTTTAGATAAAATTAAATCAAATCATACTTATTATAAAATTAACTTTGGAAAACAAAGTTTTGTATTTCGAAATCTTACCATTAAAGAAAGTAAAATCTTTATTGGTATTATGGAAGCTAAAAGTATGATGCCTTTAATTTTATATGAGGAAATATTTAAATTAGTATACATGGGAGATGCATCCTATTTAAGTGAGAAGACACCAATTGGTTATTTAATAACTATTGGTCAACTAGCTTTAAAATTAAGTACAGAAGAAAAACAAACTGATATTTTATTTAAAATAGCTAGGGTTAGAAAGAAAAACAGTTTAGGAACTGTTTATGAACATATGAGATCTGTAATATTAAGTGTTTTTAAATCATATAGATTATCTGAAATTGAGCAAATGACTCAAGATGAATTTGTAGAACTTTTTGTAGTTGCGGAAAATGTAATGACAAAGACTACACCTAATTTTAAACGATTAGATTTAAAAGCTTTATACGATTCTGCAACTGCACCACCTAAAGAAAAACAAAAAGAAATTGAAGTTATACACAATAATATTGATGTTAGTTCTGTTGCTTCAGATATGTCTACTTTAGAAAGTTCAGTAGGTCACTGGGAAAAGCAAGAAGCCGAAGAAAAATATAGAAAAGAACGAGAAGAAGAATTAAAATTAAAAATGTTAAGAGAATTAGACGCTAGACATAAACGGGGTTAATAATGCAACAAGCAGAAGGTCGTGGTAGAGGTTACTTTACCGCTGAAGGTACACCTCCAGAGAATAGCTTCTTATTTGAATTTTTAGTTGAAAATTCAGTGTATGTAGCTGGTTATTATGGAGCTAAAAAACTTTCTCAATACAATCTTGGTCAAGGTAAAAATACTGCGTATGATTTAGTTCAAAAACAATTGCGCAATACTTTAAACACTTTACCTTTTACTTTTGGTGTACTTAATACTTTTCGTATTCCTGAATTCATGTCTCCTTACATGTCTACTAAAGGGTTAGGTTTAGCAGTTGAAGATAGTGTAGAAGCTGGAAAAGGTAAGGTAGGTCAATATACTTTTCAACAAAGTCACTTTACTAATGATGAAACTAAAGTTGCTTTAAAAGAAATTTTAGGAAAAGAAAGCTATCAAAAATTAGCAAACAAAATAGATATACCTACTGTTGATATTAGACATGAATTGAGATACGAACAAGCACTAGATGAGACTGGTAGAGGTAAAGTATTTCTTCGTTCTTTTAATGCGCAAAAAGAATTAATACATCAAGAATTGATTTCAGATGAAGTTATGTTGATGTTTAGAGGTTATAATGCCGATGCATATGATATTTTAACTTCCGCAGATATTGAACAGAAACCAAATCCTGCAAATGTTGCAGTGCAACAAAGCTTAGAGATACTTTCTAAATTACCTCAAAAAAAAGGTGCTTTAAATAAAATATTTGCAGAAGTAGATACACATGGTTCAGTTAAAAGTGCTGCTAAATTTTCTTTGATTCCTTCTATTGGTGGTTCTTTAGAAAGTCTATCTGATTTAAAAAGACGCTCTGCATATTTAACTTCTTATTTAAATTTTGGTTTTAACAGATTCAATAGATTATTATCTGCAACTGCAGATCAAGTTCCTATACTTGGTGATTTTGTTGGCAAGGTTGCTGATAAATTACATTTGAATTTAAGAACTGTACCAGGGCCAGCGTATAAACAATTCTTTTCTTTAGGTGCTAAAGCAACTGCTTTGTCTGCTGCTTATTTAGGTTTAGAAACAATAGATCATTATAGAAGAAAATTTGAAACACCAGGACATTTAGCAATAAGTGGTGCTCTAGCTTATGGAGCTAGTTACCTATATAAATCAGTAAGTGATTCTGCAACTAGAAAATTTAAACCTTTACAAGTTGGTATAGCTGCATTTGGTATGCAATTGCTTCCTGGTTTTAGTGAAGGTTTAGTACCTGGGATAGCTACTATGTTTACATCTTTAGATGTTGGTAGAAGTTATTTAGGTTTAGGTACAGGCATGAGTTTTTATAGAAGAGGTATTGAAGGTTTATTGCCTGGTGTTTCAGATCCTTCTATTGGTATTGGTGTAGGGCTAGCTACAGTAGGGTTAGCTTATTCTAATGTTATAAGAGATAGATTGTTAGATGAAAAATCTAAACCGCTTTTACCTAAAAAGTTTCTAAACAGATATGGATTTATGCAAGTTCCAGATTTAACAACTGGAAATATGATAGATATGTATCGAAATAAAAAAGGTTTAATTTTAGGTGCTGATAAAAAGACAGAACATTTCAATTTGTTAAAAGAATTATTCTATGAAACCGAATCAGAAGTATTCGAAAAATACAATCCTATATTTGGTACATTCTTTCAAAACCAAGATAAAATAGAAGGATTAAGTGATTTACAATCTAATTTTAAAAATTTAAATTCTCAAATAAAAAAATTAAATGAAGTGATCTCAAAAGTAGATCCTACTGATGCAACTAAAATTGAAACTTTAAATAAAGAATTAAAAACTTTAAAAACAAATAAACAAAATTTATTAAAAACTGCTCCAGCATTTAAAAAATATTTTGATATTTTAAACAGCAAAGTTGGTGAGTATTCATCTGTTGACATGAATACTACTGGAAAAAGTAATCTTTTAAATAATTTTTTTAAAATAATTACTGAAGAATTTTTTGAAAATGAAGATAGTATTACTGCTAGATCTAGAAGATTAGATTTTGATAACGAAATCCATAATTTAATAAAGACAAGAGTATATGATCGGCAAAATACAAAAAACTTTTTAAACTATTCTTTATTAAACAGAGTTGAAGCTATAAAGGCTTCATATAAAAACAGTCATAGTTTCTTTGCTCCTTTATTAGAGCGTGTTGAAATATTTGGTGCAGAATTCTATCATGCAATGCAAGGTGCAACTATGCAAGGTGATGAATTCAACACTCTTGCTAGATCTATAGATTATAATCCATTCTTTAGAAGATTAGGTACTGTATTTGCTGGTGGTTTTCTGTTACATTCGGTATTGACTGGTAGTCTTTTAGGAACAATGGAAAATCCAGGTGAATTAAAAGAAATATATAGTGGTAATAAATTTGTTGATGTTAGGAAAGGTAGATTTTGGGAAGGTGGTGGTTTACCTTATGAAGGCTCTGATGTTTTGTATTCAAGGCCTCATGCATATCATTTATTAATGACAAGAGCAGAAGAAAAATCTGTTTGGGGTGAAGAAGACGAATTATACAACCCAATATCTAAATGGTTCTTGAAGAACTTTACCTATCATTTAGAAGAGAAACATTTTTATGATAGACCTTATCCTATTTCTGGTGTTGCTTTTGAAAACGTTCCAATATTAGGACCTATCTTAGCTCACACTATTGGTCGCTTAATTAAACCTGCAAAAATAATGCATGCTAATGAATACATGCGTGTAAATGATAATAATGAATTAGAATATTATTATCCTCCTGAAGTTGGTACTACTAAAGAAATAGGTGGTACAACGCCAAATGGGCCACCAATATCTCCATATGAAGGGAAATTATTGCCAGGAAAAATTCAGTATCAATTTAGAGAATTAGAAGGTTTAACTGGTTGGGTGAAAAATATGATACAGAAAACAGTAACAGGTAGAGAAATCTATGGTACTGATTATCCTGTACTAGCTAGTGCAAATCAAATGGACTCTTCTATTGCAGCTTTTTGGGACAAAGATTTAGGTGGTATGATGTTTATGTCTGAAGCACTTAGACGTTTATATCCAAGACCAAAAAAAGAAATAGAACAATATAATCCAATTACTAATACGATGCCTTCTTGGATGCCTGATAAATTTAGAAGAGGCGACCCATATACAAAAATACAAAATGCTTATGCTAGACTACCAGGTGAAGGTTTTGAAGCAGTATTCCCCATGCTTCAAGGATTCGAACCTGAAGATTATCCAGATATTTTTAAATATAAAATATTAGCTGATGTGGATCCAACTTCTAGAGAAGTTGTTAAGTTGCGAAATCAATTGTATGAAAGAAGAGCTGCTGGAATCACTAGTGAATATGAAAATAAATTAATGGATGTAGTTGCTGAATCTCATGCAAAAGTATTAGGTATGCAAGAGTTTAAAGGTTATGAAAATCAAATAAAAATACCTGTTTTATCAGATATAACTCAAGCAGGTTATTATCAATTAAAAGAAGGTATTCGAACAGTTGCTCAACCTATTGAATCTATTGTTCCTTTTGGGTTTAGACCTGCACAAAAATTACTTGGTGGAGAAAGAGATGCAATTGATCAATATGAATATGAGAGATTGTATGGTACACAATTAGCTTTCTGGGATAAACCAATTAGAGACTGGGTTAGACCGGCTTTCTATTCTGGATTAAATGCTTTAGGTTGGGAAGGCAAGCCAAGCTATGTACAAGATAGAGAAGCTCTATCTAAACAATATGATCAATTGAACTTCTACAAGTTCATGAATCTTTCTCAGCAAGCGGGTAGCATGTATGAGAAAAAACAAATGATGGCACAAGCTGCAAAAACTCGTGCAGGTGTGAATCCTTATGGTGATCCCTTAAGTATCTATATGTCTTTACCTACTGAAGAGAAGAAATTTTTTGATGCATTTGCAAATGCACAAGGTTCTGAACGAGATAGAATTTTAGAAATGATTCCTGAAGACCAACAACATTTATATGAAGGTCTATGGAGTAATTTAGATGCAGGTATAGATCCAACTTCTTTAATTGAAGAAAAACCAAAATATGATGAACAATATTTGCAAGAACAATATTCTAATTTAGACATGGGAGAATATCCTATGCCAGAACCAGATTGGGTTGGTTGGAATAAAGAAGTTGACATCAATGATATTAAAGTGAATTATGTTGCTTCTTTAGGTGATGAAATGAGAGATTATGATCTCTGGGATTCTCAAGTTAGACGTGTAAAAAGACATCATGCTTTAAATAAAGCACATGAATTCATGTATGAAGAATCTTTTTCAAATAGAGGTCTTGTAGATTCTTTATTGAAATATTCAAATCCTTATGAAAGATTAAATAGTAATTTTACTGTTAATACTACAAGTGATTTTCAAAACCGAACACAATTAATGTATAATGATGATAGACAAAACGAAATAAATGCATTGATTAACTCTTATAGAAGTGGATACTAATAATGACAAATCCAAGTTTAATTTATAATGTTTATAAAAAAGATACTGAAGAGCGTCGTGCTTTTGCAAGGAATAGTTTTGATGTTTTAAAAACTATTGGTGGTGCTTCTTTTGTTTTAGGTGCAGGTTATTTAGGTTTTGCAAATGATAATCCTGATATGAAAAATCCTATCCCTGGTGTTAAGAATTTAACTAATTTTATGAATTCTAGTGGTAGAAAAGAAGACAAACCTTTACCTACCAGAAAAATTGGTAAGGCAATTAGAGATCGTTCAATTAGTGATTATCAAGCTAGAACTGCATTAGCTAAAGAGAAAGCTAAAGAAGTAACTTTAAATCTTTTTGATGAAATGAGTAATGTAAATGCTAAAGATAAATTAGATGAAATTTTAGCTGCTAAAGAAAATCAAAGAATAACTCATTTATCAGTAATTTTAGATATGATAAACGATCCAGAATTAAACTTAGACGATGAAGCTAAAGGTAAATTAATTACTAAAGTAAGAGGTGCAATTGAAGATTCTTCTCGAATGAGTGATGCAGATAAAGCTGATATTGCTGGGTTTTTAGATTCAATTCGAAGTAATAAAACACTTGAAGAAAAATATGTCAGTCTGCATCAAAAGAATTCTAATGTTGCACATTTAATAGCAACTAGTTCTAAGAGAGCAAATAATGGTGCAAATTCTCTTTTAACAAATCCTTTTGAAACTTTTAGTACTCAAAAAAATGTTAATACTATCTATTATAGACAAAATTTAACTGAATCTAGTTTGCAAGATGATGCAATGTGGAGTATTTTTAAAGACAAAAGCAATCAAGTACAAAACACAGTTTTAAACAGATATAGAACTATAAGTGATCATTTAAGATTAGGTAACAACAATTCAAATTTTAAGATTTCTTTTGATATTATTAAAGAAGCAAACGAAGATGCATATGGGGTTTATGCAAGAATTAGTTCTACACATAATAGAGCTTCCAATCAGCCATTAATTATACCTTTAATGGCTGCAGAAGGTCAACATGGTAAATATGTTAGATTATCTAGTGATTATGGTAATGCTAAAGTTGCACATAATCATTACTTTGATGCAGCAGATTTTGCTGAAGTAAGTAAAGGTCAGAATCTTGCAGAAAAACAAAAAATAGCCAGAGATATTTTTAATAAAAAAATGCCTACATCTTCTTTTGAAGACTTTGCGATTAATTTATTAAAAACATATTCTAGTAATGATCTTCACTATATGAATCAAGCAGAAAGAAATTCTTTTATGGAAGTTCTTTCAGGGTTAACTCAATACTACCCTACACATGGTCAAATGGATTTTGGATACACTGGTTTGCAACAAAAACATGGTATTCAGATCATGTCTAATACTGCTTACTTTTTTAATAAAGGAGCTACTGGTGGAAAATTTCCAGTTGATTTAAATGAATTAGTAGCTTTAAATATTGGTATATTTGGTCCTGCGCAAGGTCAAGCAGGTACAATTCGAAAAGAATTAAAGAGTACTTCCTTTGAACAACAAGCAGTGATACTTGACCCAAATGTAGTACTTGGAAAACCTGGTGCGAGTCCTGCTATCATACCTTATAATATAGCAAGAACACATGGTATCAAAGATCAATCGTTATTGCCTGGTTCTGCACGTATCGCACAGTTGTTTGCAAAACCTGAAGCTATGCTTGGTTATTTTCCTGCAAATACCAAATTTGAAACATTTGAAGAGATGCAACAGCAAATTAAAAGTTCAAGTTTTGGTAGAACTGGAGCAATTAAAACTTCTGCAACTAAAGGTAGGGACCTTTTAGTAGTTGGTAAAGAGTTTCAAAATTTAGATTTAGTAGGTGCAAATACTGGGATTATTATTGATTTTAATAGTAATGCAAAAAAAGGTCAAAGACTAGGGTTGGCAGATGCTATGCAATATAGAGGCGGTATGCATTTAATTTCTGAGCCTTTACAGAAATCATTTCAATATACTCAAGGAATGACAAATCTAAGTCTTTATGAATCTGATGTTTTTCAAAAAATATTAGCTGGAAAAGAAGTTAATTTATTTGGCGAAGAATTAGAAACTTTCTTTAAAAATTATGGAGATAAAGATGGAAATCTAGTTTTAGGTTTTAAAGATAACATGCCTACTTTGATAAAAAAACAAAAAGGTATGATGGGTTTAAAGTTAAAAATGAATACCAATGTCAATACTGAAAGAACTGGTATGTTTAGTATTGCTGGCGAAATGTATGGTGCACATGAAGGTAAAATATTTTCTGAAGCTGTTAAAGGTGTTTTCTTTGGTGAAGAACAAATACTTGATGAAGGCGGTATGAAAAATGTTTTAGCGCAGGCTTTATATAAAAAAGATCCAGTTACTGGAAAATTTATAAATAGAGAAGCTGCAATGTTAGAAGCTAGTCATTTTTTTGAACATACTTATATGAAAACATTTGGTGGTAAAATTGAAAGCACTATAATTGCAGGTATGGATATTGTTACAAAAGGGCCTCAATATGCATCTTCTCTTCTGTACGGCTCATTGAAAATGTTAGGTTATGAAGATACTTTTATTGAAAACAATATTTTTAATATGAAAGGTAAAATTCAAGCTGCTGAGATGGATACTAAAGTAAAACCACATGCAGTTAAATATCAAACAATTATTGCTGAGAATATTATTGAAACATTCTCGAATTTAATAGCAAGTAGTACCAGCTTGCCTACTGTTGCTGGTGGCAACGCTCAACCAGTAACTCCTGAAGTTTTAGGTAACTTGTTAATTCCTGCATACCACAATTTAAAAGAACCAGCAACTGAACCTGGTCAAAAAGCTGTTGCGTTTAAAGATCAATTGAAAGGACTTTTAGCAAACACTAAACTTACTAAAGCACAACAAGAAGTAGTTCTTGAAACCGCCGATCGAGGTTTTTTTATTGGTGCATTATCTACTTTTGCAGGTACGCAATCTACTATTAATAAAGACAGAATGGCTAGAGTTGAACCTCGTTTTGCTAACTTTGTTATGGGGAATTTAATGGGTATGTTTCAGATGTCTGAAGATGAAGCTGCAGAATATATGGCAGAATTATTTTCTAAACAATCTGGCGTTGCTGAAAAAGCACAAGCAATGACGCCATTATTATTAATGGGTCAATCATTGCATCCTAGCATGGATCAAGGTGCGTTGAAACATTCAATTGATGATTTTGTTGGTCAAGGTTATTTATTCAGAGCAGATGAAGAATTCACTAAAAAGTTTTTAAGAGCAAATGTAGACGTTGATTCAGCGACTGCTTTGAGTAATTTTTTAAAAGAACAACAAGAATTAAATCCTCAAGCTATGGGGTTTGTGTTAGATATTCAACAAATGTTTGCTAGAGGTGTTGAAGGTAATGAAAATATAAATACTGCAGCTTATCAAAGTTTTTTAAAACAAATTGGCGAATCTAAAACCGAACTAGTAGTTCCTTTAAGTAATGTATTGGATGTTGTTTCTGGTGTAGAAATTAAAAGTAATCAAAAAGATTTGAAGATTGAATCTGAGTTATATAGAAAGGTAAATGATATTTTTGCTTTTTTAAGAGAGTCTGCTGTTTCAACTGAAGAAGTCGATCAAACTAATAAAGTTAATCAAGCTATGTACCATGTTAAACAATTGCAACATATGTTAGGTGGTATGCAACGACAGATTTTAGCTGGTAGAATGTCTGGTTCTGCAACGCTAGAAGGTAAGGGCGTTCGTTTAGGTGATCCTGAAAAAGATCAAATTACTAGATTTGTAAGCGATGATTTAGATAATGCTAAAATTCTTCAAAAAATGAATGCAGCTTTTATTGAATCTAATGGTTATAATATGTTTTTGGATACGCAAGCATTTATGTATGCTAGTAAAACGTTTAATGCACAAGATCCAACAGAAAAACGAGAATTATATAAAAAGTTTTTATTTGGTATGGAAGAGGATGTCTTGCAAATTTCAGATGGAACTATGAGAATAGTAAATAGTTTAGAAAATGGAAGTTTTAAACCTCAAGGTATTTCAGGTATAAATTTTCGTAATCCACAACTTGGTATGTCTCACATTGCTTTAAATATTGATATGTATAAATATATCGGAGAGAATCTGCCTGAATCTCATTACTCTGATGTATTAAATTATAATACTAGAGGGCAAATATTTTTATCTTCTCTTTCTGAATTCATGGGTAACAATCAAGATTTCAGAAATAAATTAGCTAATAGTGGCGGACAAAATGTAATTGATTATATTGATCAATCTAAGAAGGCAGCTGCAGATATTAATGATGCTTTTTCATTTTTAAACTTTAAAAGTTTAAATATTTTAAATCAGTTAAACAAAACCGGCATATTCAAAGACATGAAGTTTGATTTTCAACAAACTACAATGGAATATTTAACTAGTAAAAAAAATAAACTAGAAAGTAACGTTTTTAATTTAAATGAAAGAATTTTCAATTTACAAACTGCATATCAAAGAAATGTAAAAGGTATTGAAAATACTTTAAATTCTAATGTAATTTCAAGTTATGAAAATCTTCAAGAAAGAATAGCAAAAGCAAGATTCTTTTCAAATCAAAAGCAACAAAAGCAAGAACGTTTAGCTGGGAATATACAACAAAAACAAGATTTTATTCAAACTTTACGACAACAAAGAAGTGAAATGCTTAAAGGTAATTTTTCTTATACTAGAATAAATAAAGATACTAATGTTGAAGAATCAGTAGATAGAGTAGGAAAAGGGTTTTTAAATTATTATAAACAAAAATCTTCTAATATAAAAGATATCAAAAATGATAGGAATCGAAGACTTCAAGCAGGCAGGTTATTAGGTAAGGATTCTAGATATGCTTATAACAGTTTAAACCCTAACATGACGTTAGATAGTACAGGGACTTCTTTTGAAAATGTTGGAGATCAAATAAAAAGAACTGATGCTTTAGATAGATATTATAGAGGATATGGATATGACAATACTTATGAAGAAGCTATAATTAAAAATTATAAAGAAATTGATCTTCAATCTCATAGATTAAAATTACTTTTGACGCAAAGTAAACGTAGTAAAAGTAATTTAGAAAAACTAACTAAACAACGTGATTTTCAAAAACTAATTATTAATTCTTTTGGTGGACATGAAGAAGAAATTTTAAGTCAAATTGAAGTATTACATCAAAGTGGAAAAAATAAAGGAAAGCCTATGCTTGATAAGTTTGGTAAACCTATTTATAAAACCCAAACTGAGAAATTTTTAAATTTAACAATCATACATCCTGATTTTCCTATTACAAACAAAGAGATTGTTGAAACTTTTGGAAGTCATGAATTTTACAATAGAACAAAAATAAAAGAGTTTAATAAAGTATTTGAAAGCATGAAAGATACCATGCAATCAGATGAAGCTAATGCTTTTTTTAAGAATAAAAAAGCAAGATTAAATTTATTTGATTTCTTATATGAGATGAATAATTCTGATTTAAGTTCTGAAGAAAGAACACAACTTGAAAACAAAGGACTTGGTCGTGCTAGAGTTGCTAAAAGATTTATACCATTTATAGATTCTTTAGATGATGATGCTCAAAAAGTTTTTTATGAGCATGATGGATCTGATTTTTTAAAAGACTCTGAAGGTAACAAAATTAGAAAAATCATAACTTTTGATAGGGAATCAAAAACTGTAACTAGAAACGGCAAAGAAAGAACTTATTCTGGGTTTAATTATATAAAATATAATATTGAAAATATTGATGAGAATGGAAATTTAATTGATTACGCAGACCCTAATGATCCTAATAAAACTATTGTAAAACATATTTCTGACAAAAATAAACAAGTAAGTGTAAATAGCAAAACAGTATATACTTATTTAGAAAATTATATTCAACAATTAAGTAGTGATCCTACCGAACATTCAGATTTGAATGATAATCCTATTTACAAAGCATTTTTCAAAATTTTTAATTATAAAAAAATGAATGAAAAAGCTAGTAGTATTAATAAAGAAATCAAAACATTACAAGAAGCATATGTTCATTTTGGGTATTCTCCTGCACTAGCTGAAGATGTCATACAAAAAGGATTAAATAGATTTTTAAATGATTCTAAACTGTATCGAGAATCATTAAAAGAAAATTTAAATTTAAAGCGTCCAATAAGTCCTACTGAAATAAATAGCCAAGCTATTAGTGATATTTTTGCATTGCAAGATTTTGGTTTACAACAAAATAGAACTTTAGGAGTTGATACTGATCAATTAGATTTATTAGAATTGCCTAGATTTTTACATGAAATCAAAGATGATTTTGCTGAATTATTATTTACTTCGGATCATTTTAAGCGTGATGCATCAGATAATTTTACAGCAATGACTTATGATGAGAATGGAAAATTGATACCATTCTCAAAATTACATAAACAAGAAAAGAAGAAAGCGATTGAAAGTTTGTTTTCTTTTGTAAAAACATTAATGGAAGATCCAATTGTTCCAACCACAAATCATTTTCATGCAACTTCAATGCTTTTTGATCTATTAGAGAATCTAAAAGAAGGTAAATACCAAGATCAAATAACTAATACAAGTAATTCTGAAGCAAAAATTCAAGAATTTACTTTAAAAAAACAATTTGTAGAATCAATGATTCAAGGGAAAACAAAAGGTGCAAATAACTTTGTAAATTCAATGTTATATTATGCACAATCTATAATTCCCAAAATGCTCATACGGGAAGAACAAGAAATTTATCAAGCTCGTAAAGATTTTCTTCAATCGTTTTTTAGCGATGAATATGATTATCATGTTGTTGATGATGAAGGTAAATTTGTTAGAAATATTACAGATTCAGACGAAGACAAAGCTTTAATTAAAGCTTTTCAAGATAATTTAAAACAGAATCCAGATCAAACAACTTTTGGTAAAATATCTGCTACTCGATTAATGAAACCTTTTGAAGAGTTAGATGATGATCAAAAAGAGTTTTATAAAAATCATTTAGAGAATAAAGTAGAAGAGGCTTTAGGTGAAAAACAAAAGAAAGCACTTTCTAAAGTAAAAATAAACAAAGGTTATGAATTAGGACCTGATGGAAAACCTGATAAAACGAAACCTATTTATTATGATGAAAGCAAACAATACAGTACTTTAGAAGAATTAGATAAAGATATATCTAAATACGAAGCAGAAGAAAGAACAAAATATAAAGTAGGGCGCATTAATAAAAATACTCAGTTAATTAAAGAAGAAGAAGATAAGTTAGCTACTTTACAAGAAAAAGCAAAAGAAGCTAGACAAGAAAGAATTAATATTGATTTATCTATTGATGAATTAGAAAATAATGGTCTAAGTCGAAAAACTAGTGCAAATTTCTATTATGAAGAATTAGCTTCTGATTTTGATGAGTATGATACTGATGGTAATATAATAAAAAAGGGAGAACTTAAAGATTTAGCAAGAGATACTGAAGGAAAGGTGATACTTGATTCAGAAGGTAAACCTACATACGTTAATGCACTTGATGAAGTGGGGATGCCAATTACTTCTAGACAACCAGAAACTTTTCTAGGTAAATCGAATATAATTTTAGGATTAGAAGCTTTTACTGAAGAAGAAGAAATTAATTTAACTAAATATAATCAAGAAACTGATGAATCAGAAATTGTTTATAAAACTAATTACGATCCTGAAACAGGTACACATATACCAACTGATGAACCAGAGAGAATAACTGTAAAAAAAGTAAATAAAGATTTATTAAAGAACTTTATTCGTGCGCATAATTATTTTACAGAAATGGATGAACTTATTTATCATGATTTTTATCATGAAGAAGATGAAGCATATTATGTAGAGCATGATGATGTACGTACAAAACAAGAACAATTATTGGAAAAAGTAAGAAATAATGAAGACAATCTTTTGCAAAAATTAGACGATTTTGAAGATGGAAATACTGAAAGATTACTTTATAAACCAATTCTTCGTTCACCGGGAGATATGGATTTAACAACTTTAGAGCAAAATGAAAAAATTGAAAAATTACAAGGTTTTATAGAAGAAGAAAATGCTAAAATATCAGAGATAGATAATAAAATAGCAAATGTAGATTTAAATGAAGAAAAACAATATCATAGTTTAGATGATATTATTAATGAAGCTGTAGATCTATATGATCAGAATTATACAAGAGCTACTGGTTTAGGTGCTGGTAGAGCAGTGTATCCTGAATTTGAAACTACTTTTAAATTTGAAAATACAAAAGATCCATCTAATACTTTTGATATAAAAGTACGTACAGATATATCTAGAGCTGCAGTTGGTGACTTTGACGGTGATATTTATCAAATCATTTTAAATAATGAAAAGACTAGTAATGCATTTAAGGGACAGATACAACGCAATGTAAGAGAAATGCAAAAGACTGGTGCAATGATGGTCGTCAACATGGAGATTGCAAAGAAAGCAATGTCTAAAGTTGCAGAAAGAATGGATGTCGCCAATATTACTTACCAAGATTTATTAAAATCAGAATCTTCAAAAGAAAGAATTCTTAAAGCTGGTACTGGTTCTGTTGACGTTGCCGTTAAAAAAGTAGCAGTTGGTGCAGCTTATAATTTAGCTAAAGGAAATATGAATTTAAATGATTTTAGAAAAACAGATTTAGCAGCACAATTATTGATTTCTGCTTCTCAAGAATCTGTTGTTATTAAATCTAAATCACTTGATTTAGCTACAAACATTGGTGAATTATTTACTCAAACATTAAATGAAGCATTTAAAACAGGTGATACAACTAAATTTGAAACATTTATGAGAGATACAGTTTTTAAAGATACTGATTTCTTAAATGATTTGATGGTAACAAAAGTCAGTGTAGAGAATATGCCAGAGCCATTAGCTAGTGCATATACAGAAGGTTTAAATAAAGAAAGAATTACATTTAATTTTGATGATATTTTTGAAGGTTTAAGAAACATTATCAAAACTGTAAATCAACAAAATTTAAGTCCTTATGCATCTGATAATATGTTAGGCGCTTTAATGAGCGCCGGTAACAATAGACGTTTTACAAATGAAGATTATTTAAAACTTGTTAGAAATTTTGATGTTTTAGAAGCTGCAGTAGGTTCACAAGGATTAAGTACTCCTGAACAACAAGCTCTATTTGAGAATCTATTAGGTGTTAAAAAATCTAGTGTTTTGAGTATGGTCGGCGATAATATTGCTAATTTATCCAATATGAAAATGACTGCTGCAACTGCTGCAATTGTTGGGACATCATATTTATTATCATCTTCATATGATACAGAAGAACTTAGACCAGAAGAAATATTTACTGATACTAGAGTTAATGAGAAAATTAGAAATAGAGAATTAGCTCAAGTACAAAATTATAATTCAGATGTATCGGTTTCTCCAGATTCTATGCAGAGACCTTTTTATAAAGATATGGTAGGTAGAGTTCAAAGTCCAGGCAGTACAATGCTTGCTAGAAACCAATCATATTTAATTAAAGGAAACGTTAGAAATATTGAAGAAGCAAATTATATGAACAAGATTGCTTTGCAAAATGGAGGTAGTTCAAGTATTATGATCAATGATAACCGCAAACCATTAACTGGTGGTTATCTTGATCAACTTATGGGAGAATAACCTTGGCTGGTTTAAACTTAAATAAAGAAATTATCAATAGAGATTATTTTGAATATACTGGTAAAATGACTTTTTCAGAAGTAAGTAATCATTTACGAGAATTAGGAGATAATACAGGGTTTATTTTAAACGACATATTATTTCCTATACCACCTATTTCTATTCAAATTCAAAAAGATAATTTTAATTGGGGTTACAAAACACTAAGATCTAAGACTACAACGAAAATTGTATCTGGTAGAAGTAGTGTTGGTATTCAAATCAAATTACTATTTAATAGAGAAATGATTTTAATGTTGCATCGTTTAATTATTCAAATAAGGAACAATCCTTTTGTATGGGTGAAAAATGATTACATTAAGAATTCTATTTTAGAAATAGATCCTAATTTAGGTTTAGATCCATCCAATCCAACTAATCTTTTTTGTACTGTAGTTGGATTTAGAATAAGTTCTTATCAAGCCGGTGTATCTTCTTTTGAAGCAGAATTAGATTTAAAATATTTCAATTATTATCCTTATTCTCCAAATTTAATGTTTAGAAAAGAATTGGAATCTTTATTGATTCCAATTTCGGATATCAAATTCTCAAGTTTTGTGTTTCCTGTTTTTGATACTAGAAGACTTGCGCAAATAAACTACACTTTAACTAATCAAACTAACACTCAAGCTGCAACTACTGAAACAAATTCAACTTCTGATTCTACTAAAAAAGAATCAGAAACATACTTTACTTCGATGTATAGAAACTTAAAGAAATATAACTTTTCATTGAGTGTCAGAGAACCTTACTTTAGCAATGTATATGTTAGATACTATAATTACTTACAAATAAAATCTTTAACTGAGAACTTTGGAATAAATTGTGTTGATCGATCTATTTTTACAAAAGAAGAAATGTTACTTTTAGAATCAGGTTTAATAGGAGATAATTTTCAAAATTTAGTAATTGGAGTTCATTCAGCATATTTACCAGAATACATTAAAATTAAATTAATTTTAAAGATGCTAGAAAAAGATTTAAATATGAAAATTTACTGGAATCAATATTTCTATTTAAACTTACCAGGAGAAGTATTAAAAAGATATCGACAAGAAATTTTGGATGGTACTGAAAAGATTAATGATGTTGAGCAAAGACAAAAGAAAATTCTTGAAAATCAAAAGAAAATAGCAGATGCTTTGATTAAAATTTCGAAAGAAGAAGGTGTAAAATGAATGAATTAGGCGTTAAAGGATTAATGACTGCAAAAGAATGGCAAAAAAATCAACATCTTACAGATGCTGATTTTGGCGTTCCCACTGGTATTCAAGAGATTTTATATTTTTTTAAATCTAGTGTTGGCGAAGGAGAAGATAAAGATAAGATAGTAGCAAAAGAGAACACTAGTTTTTTCCTTAATCAATTATCTATTTTAGAAAAAAAAATAAGAAAGACTATCATTATTGCTGAATATTCTTTCGGTTGTTATCCTTGCAATAATGGGTTCTATACTTTATTTGGCAACAAATTTGTAAATAATGATGCAAGAGACTTAAATGGAAGTAACCAATACATTGAACGTCCTTTTTATATTGATTCAGAAAAGAAAATTTTAATAGACTTTTTAAATCCTGTTTTTTCTTCTTCTTCTCCAGATTCTGCAGAATACTCTTTGTCTTCTTTTAGCAAAAAATATTCTATTAACTCCAATGAGGATTATCGAAAGTATTTAAAAAATAATTTTATTTTTATTATTTTTTATTCTTATGAATTCAGCTCTATAGAATCTTTAACTAATTCTCAGTTAGATTTTTTTGCTATTGATAGAATGTCAAATAAATTTTTAAAAACTGGTTTATCTCAATACTACTATTTTAAAGACTCACAATTAAAACATCTTTTTAACAAAAAAGATCCAAACGATGATAGTCAAAAATTGTATTTTGTTTACGGTACAGATAATAAAAGTCCAATGACACAAGGATTTTCGATTTATATTTCTAAAATAAAAGGCAATCCAAATTTTACGGAAAGACTTGCTACTCCACCTACAAGAGATATATTTGATCCTGCTTCCTTTTTTAATAAATATAATGATTTGCAAAAACCAAATGTAACAAAAGAAGAAGCAGAAGAAAGAATAAAGAAATTTTTATTTACTTATTTAGGTATTACTGCTCCTAGTATAAGTGCGAAACTTGACGGAGAATATTATGATATTGAAAACGAAATTATTATTCCTCCTAATCAATTTGCTAATATAATGGACAAATCCTTAAAAGCAGATCGATATGGCACTAAAGGAGATCCAGATGCTGTAGATTCTCTTACTAAAGGGATTCCTGGATTTTTTAAGAATAAATCCATCCCCAGTCCTTTTGTAGGAATTACTAATATAATAATACAAGAAATTCTTACAAAAGAAAAAGTAACTGGATATCAAATTTCTAAATTTACTATTAACGAATTTGATTTTTCAAAAACATCCGATGAAGTAAACCAACTAATAGCTTCTAATTATCAAGCTTTTTTAAAAGAAAATTATAATGTAATTGCAAAAAGTTTTTATGAGACTTTCTTAAAAAAAATGTTAGAGATATCTCCTCCAGAAAAAAAAGAAATAATAGAACCAGTTGCAATTGTACCTGAATTAGCTACTCCTGAACCACCTGCACCTGCTCCTCAACCTGAACCAGAACCAATAGTTGCTGCACCTCCTCCACCACCTCCGCCACCTGAACCTGAAATAAAGCCTGTAGTAGAAGAACCCAAACCTGTAGAGCCTTGGCCATTAAAATATCTAACTAAAGAAGATCTATCTAATTTTAAAGAAATAAATTCAGTATTAAATGGAAATGAAACAGAATCTCCATATCAACCTTGGCTAAATAAAGATTATATTTCAAACATATTTACAAAAACAAAAGTTTTACCATTAACTATCGAAGATGGTCTTGATTTTAAAACAAAAGATAATGTTTTAGTTTCTGTTTCTGGCGGTATCAATTCTTTAACTGCAAACATCCCAATTCTAGGACAAGCATATCCTACTACACAATTTCTAAGTAGTATGGAACCTAACTATCAATTAAATCTAATAGCTTCAAATAATATGCATGCAAATGGTTTGGAAGATTCGGCAAGTGATCTTCCAAATGCAATTAAGCGTTTGGAAGAAATAAATACTACAACACTTCGAACAGCCAGAGAATATAAGTTTGTACCAGATGGTTCTAGTATTTTAGTAGATTCTTTTATTACTAGATTATTTGGTTCATTTAAAGAAGAGTATGTAATTTTAGAAAACCTAGATGATGCAAACAGCTACTATGTTACTTTAAAAAAACCTATTAATATTGAAAGTACAGAATATAGAACTTTAGAATCTAACCCTGGTGCTTCTGCATACAGTATGCGTTTAAGTGAAACCAATGTATATGATCCTGAAGTTTTAAAAGAAGTAACGACTAATAAGAAATTAAAAAATGATCAATTATATAATGAAGTTGTAAATTATGCTTTGATGAATTGCGATAGTTCATCTTATATGAATAGATTTGTAGACACAAAAGAAAACATTCTTGTAAATAATATTGAAACTGGAGATGTTTTTGAATGGCAAACTAAATACTTTAAATCTTGGGACTTTTTTGGTCAGTATCTTAACAAAAAAGATGAGCTTAAAAAATTATTAGAAGAAAAACAAATTGCAAGGATTGTAAATCTTAACCTTTATGATTTAGCAAGCACATACTTAGATCCTTTATTTGAAGAATTAGCAAAAGACGCAAATTTAGCTAAATTTTTTAAAGGAATTAAAATAACTAGTGGTTTTTCTACAGATGAAGATGATACAAGAACTACTTTTTCTCAACATTATTTTGGATCTGCTGTTGATATTGTAGTACCCAATTTTAATGCTTTGCATATTGTGAGAATATTACAAAAAATATCTAATACAGTAAATCGTAAAATTGGTATTGGAGTTTACGGGAACGATATTTTGAAAAAAAATTATTACAAAGGAATTGAAACTGATGTAGCTGACTTAACATGGTGTACCGTAATGGATGGTCAAAAAGCTACAACAGGTTTTGTGCATGTTGATTTAAGATTAAATATGTTAGATCAATTAGAATATGATTCAAAATTAGAAACCTATGCAAATTCAAATAATACTACTGTTCAAAATTTAAAAACCTTTGATAAAAGGAAGTTTTCTAGTTTAACGCAAGAAGAAAAAGATACTTATTTTGCTTTAAGAAAATTGAAGATGGAGTCTTTTAAAAAAGATATCAATAATCCTAATTACGAACCAGAATATCAAAGTTCAGTTTTTTGGTCTGCTGATACTGAAGGTAGTTATGCAGTAGGATATAACGATGAAAAAATAGATGTTTTCAAAACAAACATAGCGCCAGCTGAAGCCAGTCATCAATTCACTATATATGATGTTTATTTAGGAAAAGCTTCATTATCATATCTACATCTTTATAATTATTTTGATCAAAATTATTATAATAATAATGAAATATTTATTAACAAAAGCAATGATATGAATCATATGAATCAGTACTATAAATCTTTATTTACTTCTTTTAGAAGTTCAATCATTAATACTGAAACAAATACTCCTTTAGATAGTGATGATGTAAATAATATAGATGACGTAGATGCAGATATCGATACTGATATAGTTAAAACAACAAACAGTTTAGAATTTTCTAAAGAGACATCTCTTTATGATGAGAGTCTTAGACAAGAAAAATTCTTTAATCAGTTAGATGAGCTATTCAATAGAGATACAATCGATTATGTTTTAGGTATTAATTATGAACAAAAGAAATTCTCAGAACTAGAAGATCCAGTAAAACAAAAATTAATGAGTTCAAATGTTACAAATGAATCTCCAGTATATATATATGATATAGATAATGGGAGCGAGCTAATTTCTTCTGAAAAATACAATGATTTTTATCATAAATACAGAGCCGCTAATCCACAGTTAAGTTCAACTGCTACTGAGGTTCTTACAGCTTATTTTAAAGAAAATAAAATAGATGCATATGTAGAAGAAGATGACAAATCAATATTTACAGATTATAAAATATATATATTGGATCCTTTAACTACATCTACTTTTACTAAAAGACAAACTTCAAATGCAGCTGAAGAAATAAAAGTTAAAAAACTTTTAACTATGATTTGCGATTTTCATTTACTAGCTGGAATTCTATTAATTGAACCTTACGTTTATCTAGATGATGAAAAAGAAATTAAAAAAGAAATAGCTAGATTTAATTCTACTTTTTATGGAATAAGTGTTGTTCCTTTGTACTTTAATAATTTGTATTATGCTATTACTGGATTAAGCTTAGAGTCATATCAAAACGAAGGTATACAACCATACAATCAACAAGAATTGTTAGGGAAAAAAAATCAATTAACAAATTTCTTAAGTAATGATGGTATAAATTCTAAAAGTTATGTTTCTAAATTCACAAAAACAAAAGATGATTGGACGATTAGTCGTAAACTTGAATCTACGACTGCATTTATTGCAGTCGCTACTCTCATAGGGGCAGTTGCACTTTCGGTAATAAGTGCTCCAGCACTTATTTTAGGTATGATTTTTGCAGGATATACAATGTATCAAGGTCTTGAATCTGCTGAAAAAGATAGGACTGGATTGATATTTGGAAGAGGATCAAGTCATGAATTATATAGTTCAAATTGGTTTAATTTAGCGTTATTAAAAGGTGTTATTTTAGATTCTTCTGGAGTTAATGGATCTTTGACTAATAGTGAGCGATTAGGAATTTCAATTTTAAATCAAATTTATACTCAAATTGAGTATGATAAAGATTTGAATTTTAATTTGCAAACTCTTTATAGCAAAATGAACAATGGAGAAGAGATCTGGGACTTTACTACTGATATAGTAAAACAATACTTAATAGAAAATCCTATAATTTTAAAATATAGTAAATTAAGTAAATATTTTAAAGAGAGCAATCAAGGTTTAACTTTTTCTTTAAGTAATATTATTGATCAGAATTTTTTTGAAAATGAAGAAAAAAAAGAAAAAAGTGGTTTAATTAATAATGGTTTTACAGAATCAAGTTTTGCACAAGATTGGTTAAAGTATATTTTAGGTTTTCCTTACCAAGAAGGGTTGCCATATTTTAAAGAAAATCATACTATTCAAATTGATAATGTTAAAAAAAATCAATCTAAAGATTCTAACAATATTCAATTTGAATATTTTTCAGGAATACTTGATGAAGTTAACGAAATATTTGAAGAAACTGATGCTTTGATTCCAAAAATTAGCATGGAAGAGAAAAAAGAAGAATTAAATAAAAATAAATCAGAATTTGAAGAAAAAATAAAATCTTTAGAAGAAAGCAAAACTGAAATTAATTTAAGGATAAAAAAAGCAAAAGATGATTTTTCCAAAGATAAAACGGTTACAGCTCTTGATGGATTGAAACGTTCTACTTTTGAGGATAATTTAAAATTATTAAATGAAGAATTAAATAAAAATCTTGAAGATAGTAAACCTATTATTGAGAAATTAAAAGAAATTAACAATAATATAAAGAAGTTAGACACTTCTTTATATTTAAAAGATATTTTTGAACAAGGAAAAGAACTTTATAAAAATACAAACATTAATATATTATATCCTTCGGGAGAGACTACTGTTTCAAATTTAGCTAATGTTGATTGGACATCTCTTTATTCTTTTTTTAGTACTATTCCTTTACCAGATAAACCAGATGCAAGAAATGATGTATTAAAAAATTTCAAACAAAAACTTACTTTAACTGACAATTTTATTTCAATTTTCTTAGGAGAAAGAAAATATGTGCAAAGGCCTAACCATGTGAAAGAGCCTGGCAAATATTTCTTTTTTTCACAATCGCAAAATGTAATAGTAGAAGATTTTTTGCAAAGTTTTGCACTTTATTCAAATGAAACTAAAGAAAAATATGTTTTAGATGAAAGTAAATTACAAAACAATTTCTATTTCGAAGATGAAATAAATAAATTGTATAATAAGAATGAGTTTTTTACTGCTAATTATCAATATAACAGATCTAACAAAGATTTGAAATATGAAAATTTAAAAGATTTATTTTTTAATATTCCTTCTGGATTAAAACAAGGAATTTGCACAGCTTATAAAGAACACAATGATAAAACCTTAGGTTTCTTAAAGAATTTATTAGAAGAAATAATTAAAGAACTTTTGAGTAGCGAGTTCTTTAAGAAAAATTTAAATATTTCTGAAAACGAAAATGTCTCGGATTCTTTTGATTTTGGTAAGGATAAAAATAATTATCCAGATATTGACCTTCCTATCGACCCTTCTGAAGTTAATTCAAATGTAAATTTAAATCCTGGATTCTTTTACTATGAATCAGATTTTAATGATAAAATTCTTACAGATGTAGATAACCGTGCAAACAATATTTTAAGAAAATCCTTAAAATTTATGAATGATTTGGAATCAGGTTTTGTAACTGGAGATGGTAAGAATCTTCAAAAAGGAGATCCTGCTGATAATTATGTTAAAGATATAATTATTGATACTCAAGATTCTTCTTCTAGTTCATATTTAGTAAAAGGTGGTTCGGGAGACAGTTTTAAAGAATTAATGTTGAATCCAAATGCATCTGTAAAAATAAATTTTCAGCAAGATTCAATGACTACCTTAACTGCAAACGATATTGCCTTTATAGATATTAAAAATCTTGTTGAAAGTTCTCAAAGTGAAGTTAGACTTCAAACTTTAACAGATAAAATAAAAGAAATTCAAGATAAAACTAGTTCTATAGATATTGCTTTTGGTTCTAGAACTGGATTCTTAAATGAACCGCTAAGTTTATTGAATTTTTATAAAACATATAATCAAAAAGGCGATTCTTTATTCTTTGGAAATTCAGATACAGAAAAAGCTATAGCTGGCAAATTAGGTATTTTTGACGATGCAGATTTAAGTAATAACAAAGAAGACATTTCTATGGTTATGAAACAATCTGGTAGAAAATTGTTCCAAAAACAATTTAAGATGCAAAAAGCATATCCTACATTTAGATTGTTTTTAATTGAAGAAGATGCAATTGAATCTGATACTTATTTTGTATTTGATGATTTTTATTCATTTAGCGCTGTGAAAGATTTTACTGTTTACAAATCTAAAAAATTAGCTGCAGATACTGCAATTATAAGATTACAAAATGTATCTGGTGTACTAGATGGTACTAAGTTAGGTGTAATTAGAGATGTAGATTATGAAATGGCTACTAATAGAATAAAAGAAGTTGAAGCAGAAAAGAAAGCAGAAGAGAAAAATACTCAAGTAATTGAATCTCTAGTTCTAAGGCCTGGTGTAGCTTGTCAATTGAGAGCTGGTTATTCATCTAATCCAAAAGAATTAACTATTCTTTTGTCAGGTAAAATAGCTGATGTTTCTTGGTCTTCTAGTGGAGATATGTGTGAAGTAGTAGTTCAATCTTTTGGTGTAGAATTAGAAGTTAGAAAGTATGGATCTAGTGATGTTGATTCAGGTGTTAGTGAATTGGAATTCCATACTACTCATAAATTACTTGGTTGGTGTATGTTTAGAAATGAATTGAAACATTTTGGACGATTTAAAAAAGAAAGATTATTCCAAACTGGGATTAGTAATTCTGAATCTAAAGAAGTTGTAATATCTAAAGAAAGTTATATAGGTACTCCACCTGGCTATAGTGATAGTATGTTTCAATTCTTCCAATCTAATTGGGGGTGGTTTGTAGTTGCTGACGTACTTTTGTCTGTAGCTACTGTCTTTATTGGTGGTGCTAGAGGACTTGCTAAAGAAGCTGTTTCTGAAGCTACCGAAGCTGTTGCTAAGACTGCTGCTAAAGAGGCAGGAGAAGAAGTAGTAGAAGCTGTAGCTAAAGAAGCTGCTGAAGCAACAGTTACAGAAGCAACTAAAGCTGCTGCTAAAACTACAGCTAAAGCTACTTTTATTAGTAAGACTGCACAATATTTAGCTTCTGCAATGAATATCTCTGATAATCTCTTAACAGGCACAAAATGGTACTCTAAAGGATTGTTAGCTCCTTTTAGATGGGCTTTTGGATCTGGTTGGAATCCAGGTGCAAATACAGTAATAGTTAACAATGTATTAAGAAGAATTGCAAAGGATACAGCGGGTTTGTCAGATGACGCTTTAGAAGCTGTTGTCAAAGCAACATTACTTGAAAATGTAAAAGGAGGACGAGGTCCTTTATTAACTACCCTAGGCAAAATATTTGGTTTAAATGTAGCAGTTGCTGGTTCTAATTTAAAAAGATTACTAACAGTCAGCCCTAAAGCTGTATTGTCTGGAATTCAAAAAGCAACTAAAGAGGGAGTTCTAGATCAAAAGGTTGCTAATGCATTAGTTAAAGAAATGTCTACTAGTTTTAATGTTTTGTATGCTGGACGTAGTGCTCTTGAATCTTTTAGTTTAGGTTTTGTTAAAGCCAGCAAATTCTCAATATTAGCATTAGGCATAGGCGCTAGTATCGATATTGTTTCTAATATAGTATCTGCTAGTACTGGTTATTTATCAGATTTAATTAGTAATACTTTAAATCCTTATTCTGAAAAAATTGCTTTATCTCCTCAAGATGATGCAATCTATGCACCTCACCCAGACAGATACATAAAGCCTAAGAATGAAACAATAGGTGTTAGATTTGCTGATATTATGAAGAAAACTGGAATTGCATTTTTAAATGCAATGTCTATGTATCAAGCTGAAGCTAATGCTGAAAAATTACAGAAAGATATAATACTTGGAAGAACATTAGCAATGGACAAAAGAATGTATTCTAGTTCTGGAGAGAATATATTTAAATTAAAGAATCATACTATCTGGGAAGTCTTTCATGAGATGTCTTTGAGACATCCTGGTTGGGTATATGGTGCTAGACATTATGGTACTGGTTTAGAATATAGAATGTTTTTTGGTTTACCAAATCAAAGATATTTTGGTGCGCCATTAAATAATAGAACTATTTATCGGATGAATGATATTATTCGTGCAATTTCAAATAATGATTTAGCTAGTATGCGTAAATTAGTAGGCGAAACAGCTAATACTATTGACAATTATTTAAAAGATACAGAAGGATTAAAAGCAAACTTTGATACAGCCAAATCAGCAATGTATAAAAGCATACTTTTAAATGAATGGAATAGAGTCACTGAAAAAAGATTTACACCTTTTAGAAATTATCATTTAGTATCAAGTAAATTTAATTTAGTTGCTAATAATATCAAAGGTGTAAATAATGATGTAATTAATGAAATCGCTGTTTTGTTTGTTAATAATTCTAGTACTGAAAATCCTGAATATACACAAAGAATTATTAGATCACACGAGAATATACCTGAAGATCAAATTCATGCTAAAGCTGTAAAATATGACAATTGCAAAGGTTTTAACAGTGCTTTAAGATATGGTACATCTGAATTATTAAACGCAGCTAAAGAAATGTATGCTGGCGAAATTTTAATACTTGGGAATCCTGAAATAAATCCTTATGATGTGATTCTTTTAGATGATCAATATTCTGAGATGTACGGTCCTATTGAAGTAGAAGCTGTTACTCATATTTTTAGTATGGATACTGGTTTTATTACTGAAATCAAACCAAATGCTTTAGTAACTGCAAATGAAGGTTTAACTTATCCTATTATTAATAGTGTAATTATGTATGATGTTGGTAGAGAATTAGCAGAGAAATCTCCTTTTGATTTTGTGAATACTGTAAAAACATACAGAAAAAATCCTAATGATGAAAAAAGTAAAAACACAATTAAAACTAGATTAAATGAATTAGTTAATAAATGGTTTGATAAAGAAGTTGGTACTTTTGAATTATTTGGTCTTTTTCCAAATACTGTACAAATTGGTTTTTCAGATTATCTAAAGATGGATGATAATCAACAAGCAAAAATTAAAGAATCAATTGTTGAAGATTTGTTAAAACAAGTTCAAACAAACAACATTGTTTTACAAGCAGAAATATTAAATCCAAATGCATCTATCGATTCTTTAATCGATACAAGTGCTATCACTGGTCTCTTGAGTAGTGCTGCAGCTATTGCATTAGCTACTACTGTAAAATTTGGTACAACTAAACTTCCTATTGCTTTCTTTACTGCTTTAGCAGCAGCTAGTGGAAATTTTAATTCAGTTATTAATAACCAATTGAGAACACCTGACAGTCTTCTTGCAAATAAATTAATCCCTGGAGACATGTTAGTATCTCAAGTAGCTGATGGAAATCTTATGCAAATATTTCCTTTGTACAAGAATAATAAACCTTTAATTTATGCAGGCTATGATAAGATAAATGCTAAACGCAGAATTAAAAATAAGTTTGGAAATATATTTACTGATTTCTCTGATGCAATGGAAACTTTCAACATAATGTTGAAAGAATATGCAAATAAAGAAAATATTATTTATTCTGAACCTAATTTTGTTGCTGAAACTGCAGGTATACTAAGTGATGCTGCACAAAGTCTTTTGCCTTTTAAATTACCTGAAGGTACTATTAGAGGGTATATAAATTCTTATACTCCAGATCAACTGATAAACAAATCATTAAAGTAGGTTTTTATGAGTCAAAAAGTTAAAGGTATCAGATCTAATTTTAATAAAGCTGTTAATAATTCAGAAATTTTTAAAGCATCTTTTAACAAAGACATGAAAGTCTTTGTTCACGCTTTAGTTATCGATATTGTTAGTGGAAACAAAACTTCTAGTAGATTTTTACCTGATGAAAAATTTGATCAAGGTGGATTCTTTGTTATTTGTGGAGTTGAAAAACTAGAAAGAATTATTTCTATACAAGTTAAAAGTTTAACTTATGATCAAATTAGACAGCAATATGGATCCGACTTCAATATCATTGGTAGAAGAATTTTAATAGAGTGCAATGCATATGATGAGTTTTCTATTAAAGCTGGGATAATTAATTTTGACCCGCCATATCAAACAAACTACTATGAAAATGAAGATAGAAATGTTCCTATTAGTTATGGGAATATGTTTGGACATTCATCTAGAAAAGAAGATAGAATGTTTTACAATCAAGAAGCTAGTGAAAATATTGGCTTTAATTGGAGACCTTTAATATGAGTAATGTATTTGTCGGGCCGCAAAATAAAACAATAAAAGCTCAATTTAATTCATTCTGCACTGCAGCTTTAGTATGCGAAATGAATAACATTGTACTTACTGCTGGCAGTCGAAATAAAACAAATTTAATTGAAGTATCTGATAATGGTATTTATATGCAACCTGCATCAGGACAATCTATCACTCTAGGAACTTATTCTATTAAAGGACCTTTACATTATGAAAATCCAATCATATTTAATAGAATGCTACCTGGTGTAACTCAAGCACCTAGTGCATTTTTTAGTTTAGATATGTTAAAAAAAGGAGTACAAATTGGTACTGCTTTAGGTTCACTAGGAGTTATATTATGATTAGAGATTTAATCTATACTGAAGATTGTGATTTTTATTTAGATCAAAACAGAAATATTTCAAAAACAAATGATGACATAAATCTAAGTAGACTTAAGCAAACTATTATAAAAAGATTACAGACTACATATTCTGATTATGTAGTACCTAGTAGAGATAATATACTTACTGCAGATCTTTTAAATTATTTAGGAAAGAACATTGATGAAGATCTTTTGAGAACATTGAAATACAATATATATAATGTTTTAACATACGACGGTTTAGTGGATTCTGCTAAATTAAAATTTGTAAACGAACAAATATTTCAAACAGAAGTTTATTTGTTAATATCTATTGAACAAACGAAAAGCTTACCTATTTATTTAAATATAGTTTATGATACAAAAAACAATCATGTTGTTCCTAGAATTTTAAGAAGATTAGGTTAATATAATGCGAATACAAAATGTTGATGTTGCTAGATACTCTTCTAGTTTGAGAACAAGAATAATGGAGTCTCTAGGTGCGGAAAGTAGTTATACTAGTGATTCTCTAATAAATATTATATCAGAAGTTTTTAGTCAAGAATCTGCAAATTATGTAAATCAATTAAATACAGTTTTAGATTCAATGTCTGTTTTAAATGCTAAAGGTAGCTCACTTGATACACTTGCTTATTCCATGTATGGTTTAAGTAGATATCCTGCTAGAAAAGCAAATGTAAAGGCTAGCGATTATAATATTTATTTTACAGTGGCTAGAGGAAAAACTAGTTTTGGTGATATAAATGATGGAGCTTCTATCACTATTCCTGCGGGTACTATTTTATCTACAAACGGAAGTATAAATTCAACTGGAAGCATTAGATACGTTGTTTCTAGTAATGTAGTTTTAAGTTCGAATTCTAATGTAGGTTATGTATCTGCTATAGCAGTTGGTGCTGGTAAAAGCTTTAATTTAAACAAAGGTTTAAATTATCATGATTTTACAAATTATTATGATTTTGAAAATAACACGCTTTTAGTTTCAAATACTTACCCTATTTTAAATGGTTCTGATGCAGAAACAGATGAGAATTTTAGATTTAGAATAATGAATCATTTAAATTCATTAAAATTTACAAATTATAATAATGTTTTATTTAGTAGTTTAAATATACCAGGGATTATTAATGTCAAAATAATAAACTCTTATTTTGGAGTAGGTACTGCAGCTGTAGTTTGTTTTGGACAAGCAAAGCAATCGAATACTGAATTAGTTAAAAAAGTTCAAAATATATTAGATGCGAAAGATTCAAATAATTTTCGTTTTATAGCAATTGAACCTAGAAGACTAAATCTCGATATAAAAATTACATTAAATCTTTCTAGAATAGATTCTACTGATGAAATTAAAAATAGAATTGAAAATGCAGCTCAAGAAAATGTTCTTAACTTTTTTAATCAGAGAATTGGAGAAAACAATTATTTGCTTTCTGAATTTCACAATTCTTTGATTGATACTATTAATCGATTTTTAGTTAAACCAATATTACCTTCTAAAGATTATATACCCGTTATCAACGCCTCAAAAGTATCTAACAACGATATTATAGAGCAATACTCTTTAATAAGAATAAGTGATGATATCTTTTTACAAGATGATGAAATGGTAGATGTCGCTAAAATAACTTTTGATTTTAAGTTAAAGGATTAACCTATGAAAAGCTATTTTGGACAATTTTACAGAAACAGATTTCCTGAATATTCTAGAATTAGAAATGATGATAATTCTGTTGGTGCAAAAATATTTGATTTAATTGGTTCTAAAATGCACGAACCATTAAATTACTCTATAAAATCTAAAAGAGAAAAAGAAGTATTATTAAATACTCCTGTTACTTTGCCAGATTTATTTTATTTAATTAGATTAAACACAGATTCAATTTTAAATTCAGTCAAAGGTAATCATTTTAGAAATTTTTTAGATAGTTTAAACACAAGTAGATCTCGTCAAAAGATTAAAATAACATCACTTTCAGCAATGATTGGTAACAATTCTATTGATTGCTACAACGCAGATACTTTTGATTTACTATTTAGTTTAGCTCCTACTAGAGCTGTTTTATCAGATTCATTTATTACAGATGAAAACAATTCATTAATTCTAAGTACAACAGATAAACAGAAGAGTTTAAATTATTTTTTTAATTACAATGGAGAGTACGTATATATAACTGTACATAAAGAATACGATACTGATAAGAGGATATTTTATTATTCCGAAAACAATCCAATTCCAAACTATGATGGCGAAATATCTGTAACACTTAGAGGTTACGATCAATTCATGAATAGGATTGAAGAAAAAATTTATATTGGATTAAAAAGCCACTATCGAAGCAAAAACAAATTTTTATATTTAAAAGATTTAAAGCAAGATAATGAATCGAATTCTTTTGGTGGTTTTGCTTTTGAAGTTAATGGTTTTGAAAGTTTAGTAGAATTACATAAATATCCTTGCTATGAAATAATAGAAGAAGTTTATGAAAACGAACTTTTAGTTAACAAAGAGTATTATTTAAAAACTGCAAATGATCGTTTTTTCTCTGATGCGTTTTTTAATATTAAAGATAATATTTTTAGTTATTACTTTTACACTTATGGAAACGTATTCATTTCTAAATATAATGAATACCCTATTGATTATGTTAAAAGATTATTTTATCAACAAAATCTAATACTTCCAGAAACACATAATATTGTAAGCTACGATATAGATTATACTAGAGATTTACTAGTAACTTTAAGTAACAAAGGTTTATTATCTTTTTTTAATATGCAACGTTCTAATTTTAAACATCCAGAAATTAATAGAACAAAATATACTTCTTTAGAATTTGAGAATACTATCCAAAGAACTAGAAAATTAAATGAAACAGTTTACTTACAATTATTTGATCGGCATTTTACAAAAAGAAATGATTGCATTTTAATCTTTAGAAGAACTCCAAGTCTAAAAAATTTAGGACAAGCAAATTATAAATTTGAATTTTTAAATTCAGATGCAGAATGGATTGATGCTCCTTATATATTCAAAAGAAAACAGATCTTAAATTATAATATTCCTTTAGATCATTTAATAGAGAATAGGTTATCTAATGATATTCAGATCCCAGTATTGTTTAATGAACTTGGACAATATGATTTTTATGTTATGAATTATGACATAAGTAATTCTGCAGCATATGAATTAGAATCTAAATATTTGTCTGAAAGTAATTATAATAGTAAAAAATTAAAAAGCTTTTTTGAATCAGAACTTGCTAAGCAAGAGAAAGGCGAATTAGAAAATGAACTATTCTTTGAACTGAACTATCATTCAGTTCTAGTTGAATCTAATTCACCCTTCAAAAGTTTTCAGTTACTAGATACAGAAGCAAATTTTTTAAATGCTTTTGAGAATAAAAAATTCTCTATTAAGTTTAACAATGTCAATAACTCATTGTTTTTCTATGTAAATAATGACACAGAAAACAGTGTAAATATTTACACTGTTTTTCTTAGTTTTGATTACATTGTTTTTGATCAAGCAGACTATAATAGTACTTTAATTATGTTTGAAGAGTACGATTCAGTAGATGTATCTTTTGAAACTCAGAATGGTGATTCTCAAAGTTCAACATTTAGATATCTGAAAGAAGATTAATATGATATACAAAATGAAAATAGATAACTTGATTGCTGAAAAGGGTTACACTTTAGGTATTAAAAAAGAAATAGCAGAAACTAATGAAAATTTTTTTAGAAGAATTCAACTTGCTATGAATTTTATAAACAAAAAAAGAGATACTGTATCAGCTTTAGGTTTTTGCACTAAAAATATTGAACAAAATCTTTGCGAAATAACTCAATTCGTAGAAACATACGATCCTCCTAGAATTCGTTTTAATCTATTGAACGTTCAAGTATGGATAAAAAGTAGTTTATCATTAGATAATAATCCTGATTATACTATAGAATACAAGAGTGTTAAATTTTTAATTGATTTTATTGAATGGCTAGAATCTTTAGAAACAGATGATGGGTTTCCTTTATTCAACATAAAGATGATGCAATTTGATGATTCTTGGAAATTTCTTCATACTTCAAAAATAATCAAAATAGATACTTTAATTTTCAAAGAAGCATATCCTTTAATGAATTATCATAGTCAACAGCTGCCACATGATTATATATTCGATTTATTTTTTAATAACTCGTCAAAAGAATATATCAATGTACCTGTTGCATCATTAAACAATGATAGCAAATACTATTTTGATAGTATAACAAGTACACTAGTTAGATATTACAATGATCCTATCGAAGACGTGAATTACTTCTATTGTGATTATCCTGTAATTTTAAAATTAAATGCTTTTGAAATTATAAATTATGAAAACAAACAATTTGATGAAATAGTTTTAGATAAAGTAAAATATGATTCTTCTACTTTAGAGCATAAAAGACTTAATCAAACTGGTGCAAAGTATTATAATGAACTATTAAAACTATCAAATAGTTACTGGGGCAAATAATGAATTTAGTAGAACGAACGATTCCTTTAAAAATTTTTGTTTATGAAGAAAAAGAATACTTTCCTTTAACTGGGATATATTCTATTGAAGAAAAAGTAAAATCAGCGATTACAAATAGATCCTTACTTACTAGTAATGAAAATATTAGAGAGCAAATTACTACTTCTATTGGCGGATTTAATTATAATTTAATAGAAGGTACCTCAGATAAACATTGGGATGGTGGTGTTATTTCTGAATGTAATTTTGAAGATGTACATATTGTAAAAGATTCAATATATCCAATTGTAAAAACAGGAACATATACTTTATTTGATAAATCTAGAAAATTATATAGCGATGAGTCTTATGTTAAAGTTTTAAAACCAGGAATAGCCTACACCTTACCTGATGATATAAAAGCGGAAACTATAGAAATTTCTATTTTTAAAAGAGATTCTAATTTTAATAATATAAAATTTATAGATTTTGAATCAGATGAAACCTCTGATTTTTCATATACCTATGATTTTGAAGAGAACACAATTACTTTAAATAATAGTTATAGTCCTGGAATATATGTGAATTTAGAAACTCCAACAGCAGATCTTATTCATAAAATTGGTGAATTTAAATTTAAAGGAAACGGCACTAAAAGACTTATTTATACAAACTATTTTCCTATAGATACAGATTATGTAAAATTGTATTCCTTAGATATGTATACTAATGAAATTAAAGTTTGGAATAAGGTAGAAAATTTTTTAGATCCGGAACCTCTGTCTTTAAATTGTTTTTGTGTAATTCCAGAAAAAGGTTTAATTATTACATCTGGCACTTCAGTAAATCTTAATAAAGAATATTCAGTAAAAGAATCTTTTTTTGATAAATACAATAATTTAACATCATTAATACTCTTTGAAAATATTTCAGATTGGGATTCTCAGGGTCTAGTGATTTTAAATAATCTAAGTGTCTATTCATATAATGAAAGAACTTCAAATAGTTTGAATCAATTAATTTTTATTTCTGGAGAAGAAGTTCAAGATATATCTAGTGTAAAATATTATCACCCTTACAATAATACAAGCACTACTGAAAATTTTTATTTATTGTATGAAGTTGGTTATGCAAGATTAGATGTAGAAATTAATAATGCTAAAAGAATAGAATATGAATTAGATTTGAATCCTTTAAAACTTTCAAAACAATATGGAATTTTACAAATATCTCCTTATGAAAAGCATGTTAACAAAATTAATTTAACATGTTTGAATAAACCGATAAATATATCTGGAATTTATGAATCTTTATGTTTAGGTACTGATTATCTAGATTTACAGGCAATATGTTTGAATGCTGCTGGCAATAAAGTAAAAGATGTTTTAGTTACCTTTGAAGTACTTGATCAAGATATTAATCTTTTGTTTGAAGGAGATGCTAAATCTATAAGTATTAATTCTAATTATTTTGGAGAATCTAGAACAAAAGTAAACGCTCCATATGATGATTCTTTTATGTTTATAACTGTAGATTTAGATCAGATCCAAGATAAAGAAATTTATATAAACGATCCTAAGTTTAATTTTAGCGGAAGCTTTTTTACTTTATTTGCTATTCTTAAATACAACGGTTTAGAATTTATTGAAAGACCAGATGTTTATTTAGCTAATTTAAATTTTGATTCTATAACTGATGAAAATAAATATCCATTAGTTGAAAGATTGTTATATACAGAGTCTAATGATAAATATTTACTTTTGCAACCAACGTCATATTTTAACAACAGATTACAATTTAATGAGAATTTATTAACAGATGATATGATTTGGAAATATAAAATATACTTCAATAGAATATGTAGAATTAGAGCTAAGTGTATAGATCCAGGAAGTGGAAGTATGATTTATTCTAATGTAATAAAAGTTAATTTAGATTTACCGCAACATATGAAGGGATTCAAAACACTAAGCGATTCTTTTATTAATGGATTGCGTTTTAAGAAAAAGAATAGTAATAATGATGAATATAATTTTGCAACTGGATTAGGTGGTGCAAATTATATTACTATTGAACCAACAGGTTTGACTTCAGCAATTAGTTTAAGGATACAATAATATATGAGCACTTTGACTTATTTAAAATTAGCAAGATTCATTGATGGTGAAAGACCATCAGCTGACAAATTTAATGCTCTTTTTGGTTATTTAGAAAGAAAGATAAACGAACTTCAAACTGCTTCTGGGGTTGCTTCTTCTAATGGTATTATATCTACAACGCCTTTAGATTCACAAGAAGCAGACTCAGTAGATTTTAATTCCAACAAATATTGGGGATATCAGAAAACTACAAGTGATAGATTAAATAATACAGAAATTAAAAGAGGCACTGATGTTGTTAATCTCTCTTTGCTTGTAGGATCTGCAGCAAATTTAAACCCTTTATCTTTAGGATCTGAAAGTCAAATTATTAAAGAAGAATTTCCGGCAGGACTATATGAGATAAATTTAAAATATCCTGTAATTTGTGAAGTATTAGAAGGCATTGCTGATCGAGGTCTTACTAATCAATCAAATAGTTTAATTTTTAATTTAAATGGTGATGACCCAAATACTAAGTATCAAACTTTAAAAATTAGTACGGAGACTTTAGAAGATGACGGAGATTATAAATTTATAGACTTACATGGTATTGAAATCAATGGTTATCAATATTATTATTCTAATAAAATTATTTCTAAAACATCTGCTAGTGTGGGATTTAGTTTAGAGTACGAAGTAAACCCTATTAGATTTGGAAATATATCTGCACCACAAAATGCAACTTACAATGTTATTCCAGATCCAAATACGCCAAAAATAGAACCAGGAACTGAAGATAGATTTTATAATTTGAAATTTAATTCTCCAGATGCTTCTGGTTTTTATCTTGTTGAATTGCCATGGGCAAAATATAATCAAAACGGTCAGAATGTTTATGGTTTCCATGAGTCTACTGAAAACGATCAATCATCATTATTGTATGATGTTAGATTAGAACTTCCAAAATATTTTCAAGATGCTGCTGGAGAAAATGATACTGCTTATGTTATTCCTGAAGGTTTTATGTATCTAAAATCCTTTGGTTCCAATGGAGATGAATTCAGAAATTTAACATACGTATATCAAAGCAAATATCAATTTTTAGTTAATTTACCTGCAACTGTAGGAAGTAAATGTTTAAACGGAACAATTCAAATGTTTGTTTGTGTAGTTGGAAACGACATCACTACGTCTTTAAATGATTTACAAATTAAATTTATCGAACATGATCATAATGCTAGTTATGGAGAACGAGCAATTGATGCAAATTCTTTGTATGGTTTTTATAAGTATCAATCTCAATTTAACAAATATTATGTTTCAGAAAACAAAGACAATCTAATTTCTAAATATTTACATAGAGATGGTTATAGATATCAATCTGATCCTCAAAATCAAGATAATAAATTGCTAGGAGATTTACTTTTAGCAAATTCAAATTCAGTTGTAACTGGATCTAGCTATAAACTTATTTTTGGTAAAGCAAATTTAAATACTACTGATTTGTTCCCATTTGTCGGGAATACAAATATTTCTAGTTGGATTTCACAACAGATGGATAATCTACAAGTTGTTAGCGCTTCTGAAGATAACAGTGGGCTTAGATTTATTAGTAATGATAAAACAAGCCTTGCAAGTAAAAATAGAAACTTATTTTACATTAAAAATGTAAATGATGCATTTGTTGCACTTGCTCATAATATTAGCAGTTATCCATTAACTCATTCATTCTTGTCTACAACTTCGTATCTTGATCAAACAGCAACAACTTCTACTATACATTCTCCTGTCTTGAGTGTTTTAGAAACTAATAATAATTTTATAAAGGCAGAATATTCAAATGAAAATGCTAAAATTGAAATTGTAAATGAACCATTTGAAAGTGATACTGACTATTCGTATTCTCAAAGTATTGTTTTAAATAATAATCAAAAAAGAATTTCTATATTATCTAATCGTGACGGTGATATTAATTTACAATCTAAAGAATTAAGAGTAAAAGATTTTAATAGTGAAGAGAGCGTTTCATTAAATAAATTTAAAAAACAATTAGACGCTTCATTTAGTATCAGTCATGAAACTTTAATTGTTGATCCAAACAAATCTTCCAGATTTGTAGAGCCTTTAGCTATTACAAAGGTAGATAACACTAACGTAAGAAAAGAAGGTAAATTTATTTATTTTGTGCAACATCTAGTTGAAGATAATCCAGATTATGAAACTTTAGGAAACGATTGGAGCTTAGAAAATTTTAGATATAGGTATATAGCTCAAGATGCATCTTTTTTTGATTTTTCAAATCCTAACGTAATTGAAAACAAAAATGCTTTTGAATTAGGTATCCATCAACGTCAAATCTTTAACAAAACATACGATTCTGTTAGAGATAATTGTTTAGCAGAAAATCAAAATTATTTTTCAGGTTGTTATAAAGAATATTATCCTCCACTTGGTCAAACACATACTGTATTTCAGATAGCTAAGGCAACAGGTGTTTCTGAAATTGGAACTATGCTATATTGGGATAGTAATCGATCAGGAAGATACAATAAGTTTGATTGGATTGATCAGACATCTGTTGAATATAGATTCATGAGATGGTATAAAGACAATGCCTATCCAACTTCATTAGAATATATATTTAGACATTTTTACATACATACTTTATATGATGAAGAAGGAAACGCTGGTAGAAATTTACTTTACTATAGAACTACTATGCATAGATTTTTACAAAATTATAATAATTATACTACTGAAATTACAATGGAAGATAGACAAGATTTTTGTTATGATAAAACAAGAATTCTAACAAAAATGATTTGGAGAAAATACTGGTTAAAAGATTCTAGTGATGATTTTTCTTTAGATTTTGATTCTATTTTTAATCAGAACTCTGATCTTTCTAATACTAAAGCAATATTAATTGATCAAGGTATTGTTGTGGACATGATTGATGGTTTTTCTAATGCTGAATTGCAAGAAGAGTTAGACGGTCAAATTACTTTTGAAAGAGCTATAAAAAGAGTTTGCAAATTTTATAAAGCTAAACAAGCTCACTTAAAAACTTTAACTACTGGTGAGAATCCAGTATATCATCCACAAGAAGATGAATTAATTAAGTATGGCAGTATATATGTACCTGCAAAACCTGCTGAAAATAGATTTGAAAAGATAACAGAGTTTTTTAGTAAATACGAAGAACATACTTTTGAAGAAGACGATAACATTATCGTGTTTGGGAAAGGGTTTGTTAATTTCTTACCTAGTAGAAATCCTGAAACTAGTGGTGCTACTACTTATGAACCTTTATTTGATAGTGCTTATGATGAACAACAAGACAATCAAAATGGAATTCTTGGAATTAAAAGACAATTGTCAATCAAATTAAAATCTGATGAAACTGTAGATAGAAATATTCAAAAGAAAAAGAATTTAAAAATTCTTTTCTCAGATTTTGTTTCTGAGATCCCTTATAATAATAACATAAACCCAGTGAATCAGGTTGATTATTATTGTTTAACTCAAGGTGTAATTACAACTGTACCTCAATTTATGAGAGCAGTTGCGAATGGATTAGGATACCATGTATTCTTTGATGATTATTGGAAATATCTTTTAAGAATATATATATTTGATGATTTAAATCTAGAAACAAAAAATCATTATAATTCTTTTTATTGGAATAGTTCTGAACATTTAGAAGATTTGCCAACTAGAGATATTATTGCAATTGGAAGTAAAGACAATAATGAGAATTACCCAAGAACATTCTTTACTCAATTCAAAATTGATTTTGTTAATAGTAGTAATAACTTTCATTTTGCTAGTTTAAAAACTGTAGATGGATATCAAGAAAGAATTAAAAAGAATAATATTTTGATAAACTTATGTATTTATAATAAGATGCAGACTCTTATGTATGATGATATTCGAAGAAATTTAGGTCCAGTTCAAGGATTCTATGATATTGAAATTGATTATTTAGCTTCAAAAGAAATGGTATCTTTTTATACACCTGTAACTGGTCAATTTAAACTACCAGAAACTCATGATAGATCTATTGCAAGTATGTATTCTATTAAAACTAATACATATAATCATTTTACTTTATTAAGCGGTTCTACTAAAGAAGGCGTATAATTAAATGGCTAACCTTATAATTCCAGTAGATAATATTGAAGTTGAAAAAACTTTAAATTTAAAATCTATAGTCAATAATCATTCTGATTCTATTATTTTATCTGACACTTTAGACAATAGATCTATTGCATTAGAATACATTGAATTCCCAGAAGTTTCTACTGTTAGAAACTTAAAAATATTAGATAGAAGCTGGGAGTCTTCAATGCTTAACAATAGGCGCGTTTTTGAGAATCCAGATTATGCTTTCTTTGTAGATTCTAGGTCTTTTGAAATTCCTTATAAAGATGTTTTGATTACTAATATTTCAAAAAACGGAATACCTATTTATTATAAACATAAAGTTAAAAATAATAAAAAAATTGTAAATTGTACAATTCATTCAATATCTAATACTTCAGAAAGAATTACTGAATCTGGTTATTTATTTGATGAAGTAACTAATCAAATATATACCAACTATCAGAATACATTTGATGTTATAAACAATTTCTACAAAATATATTTTGTAACATACATTACTGAAGATGCGTTTTCTTATAATGAAATATTAAATCCAGAACCTATTATAAAAGAATTAAGCTATGAAGATATTGATTTAGATAGTGTAGAAAATTATGGAAATATAAAAAAGAATTTGATTCGGTTTAAAAAAGAAAAGAATTCTGCGCAATTAAATTTTAAGTATGAAGTTCTTTGGGAACTTTCTAATCTAGAAATTCTATGTAACACATCTGACGTGTATGACAATACTGGATTCTGGATCAAACCATATGAAACTTCTACCTTTAGAATCTTAAACCCTATAGGTTTAAAAAGTAATTCTCCTTGGTTTGTTAGATTAACTAATACAGAAATGTTTACTGATAAATTTTACATGGTTCCAGAATACTACAAACAAGCATTTAATCCAGAATTTGGTGTAACCTATTACCTTGATAAAGACACTTATTTTGTTAATCAAAATATATTAGGTATTTTAAATAACATAAAGTTCAATCCAGATAATGAATTGCACTTTAATTTATATGAATACAATCAAGATGGCAGTCTTTTAAATAAATATACGACTAACTCAAATTTAGATAGTTCTTGGATTAAAGATAAAGTATTTTCTTGTGATGAAAGGTCAGGTTACATTTATACTGATTTTACTTTGAACACATTGAATACTTATAAGATTGATTACTATTCGGAATTAAACAATTATACTTATAATAAAGTAGATTTTAATCCTGTAAATAATCCTGAAGTTTTAGAACATAGTTATGTTTTGTTTTTAAAATCTAGAAACAATTTGATTTATGATATGTCTCAATTTGATAATTCAAAAGCGCTGTATCATTTAAAACTTGATGCAGATAATAGAATTGTAGGTAGTGATTTTCCTTCAATAGATTATAAAACAGAACCACTGTATTTTAAAGATCAGTTTCTTATTGATTTTAGAACGCAACATTTAATTTTAGCTGAAGTTTCTTTAAATAATAGTGTTGATAAAGATCAAGTTTTTAATTTTGATCTTAGAAAATATGATTATCTAAATGAGAAAGAACTAGATTCTGTATTCCAAAGAAACTTTAATATATTGCAATCTTATTTAGGTTATGGATCATCTGGTCAAATATTGCAAAAATATAATGTTGATATAATTAAATATCCTTTTAGGTTATTAAAAGAATATGGAGGAGATTATACTTTAGAAACTTTAAAAAGAAATATACAAAACAATATAGAACTATATAGAGATTTTGTTTTATTACCTGATTATCTCAAACCAGAACTTTTTGTAAGTTATAATGAACCAGAACATTTAATTTCTTGCACTTGGGAAGCACCTGGAATTTATAAACTTAAGAAATGGGACAATCTTGGTCAATTTGAAATTGTTCAAGAAATAGAGCAGTTAGTTAGACCTGAAAACGACATAGTAATATTTACAAACTTAAACATTGCAAATAGAACTAGAGAAGAATATACTGTAGCTATTAATGATGAATTGGATTCTAATAGACTAATAGTAGGTAAATGATGTTAAGAATACTTGATAAAGATGGTAATGATTTGCAAAGAAACTCTATGACTTTCACACAATCTGCAAATCCTCAATATATTTCTATTGAATTAAGAGTTAAAAACGAATCAGACAAAACAATTTTAAATCCAGGAGTTTTTTTAATTCCAAGTTCATTAGATGGAAGTATATTTTCTTTTAGTAATAAAACACCAGAATCTATGCTGCAAAAAATACTATTAGATCGAAGCATTGAAATAACAGGAGATACTGTTCAAAATAATTCATTTTTTGATTTAAATAATGGCTCTAGGGAAGATAATAAGATTGTTATAACTGATTCTCTACAAGCTTCTGGATATGTCAATATCCATTTAATATGTGATAAAAGCCAATTTGATGCTGCTGAATTCTATTACATTGGGTTGGAAGTAAAATGATAACTAGATTAAATATTTCTAAATCAATTATTTGGCAAGAATCTTTATTAGAGTATTCTCAGAGATTAAAAACATATTCTCAAAATACAATATCTAATAAAGTAATTTCTGTTTACAGAACTTATTCTCCAGATCGAGATATTATATCTTTTTCTTTATATGGAAATCGTTCTAATTTTAACATTGAAAAGATTAATTTTACATTATTAATGTTTCAGGCAGCGATAAATTTTCATAACTTTTTAAAAATCCAAATACAATCAGAAATAAATCGTTTTATTAATTCTGTATTAAATCAAGATTTAAAGATAAGTAAAGATGTATATTTTTTGAACAAGATACTTTTACAAACAAAAAGTAAAAGATTAAATCTTGCTACTAAAAGCTTAGTAATTAATGATTTTAGTGATTCAGCTAATCCTGTTAAATTAGTAGATCCTAAAAATAATAATAGACTTAGAATATATGAATTACTAGATTCAGGAAATCAAACTTTAAATTTAAACAAAACAAACGTATATGAGGTATTAGTAAAAGATATTGAAATCGAAAAGTTAAATTCTACATTTGGAAATGTTTTAGTAAAATCTAATTTAAGAAATCTTTTAGTTCCAGGAGAACCTTTTAGATATCTAATCCATGTAAATATGAAAGATGATTATAATCGTTTTAAAAATATTGAATATGCGCTTTTAACTTTAAATTTTAAGTTTAAAAAACCAGAGTTTTTAAACTCTATAAAGATTAAGTTAGCTTCTAGTCTTAATGTTTATTTAGCAAAAGATTGTATTAAATATTTTGATGGAGAGAATTGGAATCCAATAAATACTTACAATGAAACAATCAATGAGGACATTGAATTATTTTTTGAAACGATTCAAACTAAAGAAATCAAAATTGAATTTAAATTAAATCGATGGTTAGAAGAAAAGACTATTAATGGAATTTATGGACGAATATATGATTTCTCAATTGATTTGATTAGTTTTCAATATTCTCTGTATAGAGACAAAGGTATTTTTATTTCAAATGATTATCTTAAAATAAATGAACTTCAAACTTTAAAAAGTGAAATCAGTTACATTTTTGAAGATCAAGACGTCTTTACTGAATTATATTTAGATACAAAACTTTGGAATAAATATGAAACAAACTCTAATTTAAAACTTTCAAAGAAATTGCCATTCCCAATTAAAAGAATAATCAAAGAAAAGATTTCATTTTCTAATGCTAGAAATGCAATCAATGGTGAAGCTAATAATTATAATTATATAAAATTAAAGTTTAATTTATTGTTTCCACCTAAAGAAACAAGTATTCGTATTTTTAAAAATGGAGAGCTCATTAATCAAGAATTGAGTAATGCAATATATTTAAGCAATGATGCTAGTAGTAGTTTTTCTCTTTTAAATTCTTTTGAAACAGATCGTCAAAGATCTATTAATGGAGAATTGTATAATTACAATGATTTTTACATAGGAATTCCTAAAACTACAAATATTAAATTACATGATCTTTATGTCATTGAATATGAAGTAAAAGATTATTTTTCATATGATGAAGTTTTAGAATTCTTTATGAATACAATTAGTATCAAAGACCAAACAGCTCAATACATTGGGTATACAGTTCCCATCTTAGTAATGAGAAACATAAGTAAATATAATGATTCTACTTCAGTAATTGATAAAATGTTTTTACATTGTACTGAAAAATCATCTAGAGATGACATGGAAAATTTGATAGAAATAGAAGAACAGATAACTAATACTTATAAAGGCGATGGATATGTCATTGTATAATAGTACACTTTCACCTCGTAACTTAAACTTAACAAATTTTTACAAAAGATATGTTAATATCGAAGATCCAGTAAATGAAAGTGATTTTGATTTTGTTGAAAGTTTTTACAATGATTACTTGGCAACTTTAAAAGAATCTCATGCTGAATATTCATCATTAAATATGATGAATTATGAATCTTTGAATCCTATTTTAATTAGATCCAATCGAATGTTAGAAGAAATTAATTTACTTTCTTCTTGGATTTATTCAGAGAATCAGAATAACAATTCAATTCTATTGATGTATTTTAATAAACAAGAATTAATGCATAAACAGATTGTAAATTTAATAAAAAGAATTCAACAAAAGCTTTATACTTTAGAACAAAGCGGAAATAATTATAGATTTACTTTTGTGGAAACTTTTTTAACATTAGACAATGTTTTCAATCTAACTAATAAACAATCGTTGAATGTTGATACTTATTCTGAATTAGCTACTTTACCTATTGCCTCTTCAACTTCTTTAAAGATAAAAGATATTGCTATTGGTTCTTCTAGCAATGGTTTAAGCGGAGAAATTAATTCATTAAAAAATGCGCTTTTAGATAATTTAATTGATGGAAGTGTGTCTACTGGTTTCTCTTACTTTAAAACAGAAACTGGACCACTTATTTTAAATTTAATATTTAGTTTATCTGAAGAATCTATAGTTAATGAAATCAGAATTATGCCATTTGAAATATTAGGCAGTGCTGATTTCTATATAAAAGATATTTTGTTTTTATCAGATTTAATTCAAATCTCCAATCCTGGAACTTCCATTAAAAAATTATTAAATGAAAAACAGCAATCTTTTAAAATTAAAACTAACACTAGTGAATCTCAAAATATTATAAAGTTTCTACCAGTTAAATGTTCAAAGATAAGTATATTTTTTGAACAAAAAAATTATTTCAAATCATCTACATCTAGTTTAAAAGTTTATAATATAGGTATTAAAGATATTGGATTTTACAAAACAAAGTACATAGAGAAAGGTACTGTAGAATCCACTGTTATTTCTAATGTAGAAAACTTCAATTCTGTTGAAAGTTGGATTGATATTTATCCTAGATCTAAAAGCCTTTACAATTATACTTTAAAATATACTGAAGATAATGGTGGCCAATACAAGCAGTTTGATTTTGAAAAGAATTTACATAAATCAACTTTGAGTTTCTTAGATTTTAATGCAAAAGATTTTAAATATGAATTTGAATTAAGTAGAAATGAAGAAGGTTTCTTAACAGCTGATAATTATGAAGAAAATATTAGTTTGTTTAATATTTTCTGTTTCTCAAGAAGAATCAATTCAGGTTCAAGCCCAGCTTATATAGACTTTAAAAATGTTTATATAGAAGATACTTTAAAGGTTGCTGAAACAAAAATTGCAAATATAACTAGCGATAATGGTAAAAGTTTAAAACTTGGTTTAATACTACCTGGTAGTAATGTAATAGATTTAATTTTTGATTTAAGATTCTCTTTGAGAGATTTTAAAATTTTAATTTCTGATCTATTGATTTATTGCGATAATATACTCTGGGAAAGAGTTAATACTTTAGAAGAATTAGAATACAGCAAATATTATCTTTATCCAGATCAGCAAAGAATACATATTAAGTACACTAATGATCCTGGTTTTAAAAAGTTTAATTTTAGAATTAGACCTAAAAATTTAATTCTAAAAAAGATTAATAATGGTTTCTTTTGTGAATTAAATAGTGCTTTTGATTATGATAAAAACAATATAAGAATATATCAATATACAAATAGTACTCAAGAAATTGACATATTTCCACCTGGTGATTTAGATGGCTATTATAGTTTATCAAAACAAAATATTACAGATGTAACTTTTCAATTGTTGACTTCTCAAGATGGTTCAACTTTTGATTTAGTTCCAAATAGAGATAATTTTCTACTAGATGCTGAAACTGGATCAATGCAAATTTTCTCTGAAGAGTTAAGGAATTCTTTTTTACAATGTAAGTATTATTTTAAAGATAAAATTGAAATTGAAAAAGATGCTTTTGAAATTTATTTTAAAGAGAAAGATGCACTAGGTTTTTTCTTTTCAGATTCTCAAATAAATTTATTTAGAGAAGTTGATGTAGAAACTTTTTATGATTCTAGATTTGTTAGATTATGTAGATTCCAAAAGAATAACTACATTAGAGGAAGTGTTAGCATAGATAGTTTATTTGGGAACCATTACTCAGATACTGATCCAGATATTGTTTACTTTGCAAAGAATCCAAAAGAAGTAGATTACATTAATGGTTATTTAGAATTTCAATCTTTAGATCATTTGAATGAAAAATTAAATGATGAATATTTTGATGAGAATGATTTATTTGAAGAAGATTATTATAAATTTATATTTAGAATTTCTAGAATTCCTTTTGATGATCAAGTTTATAATGTAGATGCTTTAGATTCTAGAGGTAACTTAATTACCAATTTAAAACGCACTGAAAATTTAACATTACAAAATATAAACCAAACAATCGATCCTTCAATAAGTAAAGGATATTACAATCCTGAATCGTTACTATGTGTAATTTTAGTAGATAAAAGAATATATTCTAATCACAGTAATAATTTTACATGTAGGTATTCTTCTCAAAAGAATACTGAGCAGCAATTTTTTAAATATTCAATTGATTATGAAAAATGTATTCTGTATACAAACAAACCTTTAAATAGTAATTTAAAAATAAAAGCATTAGTGTCTGATCTATATGCTGAATATTCTTTGATTAAGTATTTGAAGAAATGGGAGTATGATGTCGCTGACAATAATATTATTATTCAAGATTTAGATGAGATTAGTAATGAAGAGAAGTCTGTTAAAATCTTTTATAATCAAAATAAAGATGGTATAAACATAGAAGCGCTAAAAGAATATTTTAGTCCACTTCTATATTCTATTAATCTAGGGTTTAATTAAATGCAAAATCAAAGTTTCTTTCAAACTGCAAAAGAATATGAAATTAAAAAGTTTCTATCTGAAAATAAACGATTGCCAACTCAAGAATATTTAAATGAAAAGATTTTTAACTTTAAAAATCAAACTAACAAGAAGCTATTTGTAGATGGATTAAACGTTTATTTTGATTCTGAATTTGCTAGATTCCAGAATACAAATGAAGAAGTTTCTTCTTCTAATTTTAACACTATGTTGCATTTTGTAACTAAAGATTTAGAAGTTTTAAGAAACGAATATTTAAGTTTAATAAGTAGCGTAGAAAATTATTTTAAAACAATTACAATGTCTCAAGACCGACATTATAAAAATTTAAAACTTTTAGAATTAGAAATCAATAAAGAACTTTTACTAAGTAATAAAAGTGATGCATTTACTTATGGCGTTGTTGAAAACTTCGACAATCACAATAACAATGTAGATTTTAGTAAATCTAGCATTTCTATTTTAGAAGACGGCAGAGTTACTTTAGGTTTATTAGAAGTTGAAAGTACAAGCTTTCAAAATGTAAATATAGACTATTTCTCTAGTAGTAGAACTGATGACATAGTAGATAGAAGAGATTTGTTTAACGTACGCAATATATTAAGTGAAGACGGAGCTTTTTTTGAACACATTGCTTACACCAGTAAGCAAGATAGCATTGTTGATTTTGCAATACATATCGCTTTAGATGGAAGTAGTAATACTAGAATTGATAAATTAAAAGTTGTTTGTAGATCAAATAGCGGATCTTCAAAAACAAACATAAATGTTTATTATTCTTTAGATAATTCTACTTTTATAAAATTAGATTATGATTCAGATTTAGAACCTAAAAACGGTTCTAATTTCTTTGATATATATCAAGATTCTGTACGTGCAATTAAAATTGTTTTTACAAAAAGAGGCTATGATTATAAACGAGATAGAATTTATGGTTATGCATTTGGAATTGATTTCATAGGTATTACTAGCGCAAAGTATACTGTTGATAATGAATCTATACTTTACACTAAAGCATATGAAGTTTTTGATGAAAATAATCAACCATATAACTTTACATTTGCTACTTTAAAACATGGAACTTGTTGTATTATACCTACTCAAACTTCTGTAAATTTTTATTTATCAAAAGATAATGTAAATTGGAAATATTGCAATATTGACAATGCTGGTATGGAATATGTGCAATTTGAAAAGTCAAATGACATAGTGCACGAATTAGTTATAGATGATTCTACAACTCCATATTTAATTACAAATAAGTATGTTTCTGTTTCTAACCCAAATGTAAATTATTTAAACAATATCAAAACAAATCTAGGAATAGAACTTCAAGATGATGAAGCACTTTTGAATTATTATTTTTCTAGCACAAACAATAATGATAAAAAAATAATTGAGTCTTCTATTCAATTGTTTAGAGACGTATCTGATATTAATGATGCTGAATCTGGTTGGCGTATAGTAAACAATAGAGCAGTTACTAACTTTGTTGTAGATGATTTAGATGGTATCTACATTGATGTTGGTGCGCATCCTTTAAGCGTAAATGGAAGAGAACTTTCTGGTGAAATTTATTTACCTAAAGGTGTGCATAAAATAATTAGCAATCAATCTCTTAATCTTATTATAGCTAAATTTATTTATTTAAATAAAAGTACTTTAAATAATAGTTCTAACTTTAAAAATTTAGATAAAGAATTTTATCCATACAATCATAGGTATTTAATAAAAGGTTATCCTTACAAGAATGGTTTCTCTGGAGAAAAGCCATATATAAAGAAAGGTAATTCTTTTAAATATAAATGTAATTACACTATAACTGAAAATTTTAGATTTGAAGAAAGTTCTAATTATGAAATCTTCACTTTAATAAAGAATGCTTATGGAACTTTTATTAAAGTAAAAAAGAATGCAAATGATTTAACAAAAGAACTTTTTAATTTAGAATATAAAAGCAAAAGCTACAATGAAACTCCTGAAAATAAATTGTATTTAAAGGCTGTTTTAAAAAGCTCAAATAAATTCATAACACCTAAAATAGATACAGTACAAATGAGGGTTATCTAAATGGCTTATATCTCACAATTAAATAATAAAATCTTCTCATACGCTTCTGGTAATATTAATATTGATAGTAAGAACGCTTTGTCAGTAAATATTGCTAAAACAAAAAGCGATATTAGCTCTATTACTAATTATGTTAATGAAGTGCTTTATCCTTTGTTTTTAGGATTACCAAGCGGACCAATTTATATGGATCCTATACAATATGGTTTATCAGGAGCTTCTTTATTGAGTTATTCTATTGCTGCTGGGAATAATAGTAATCAAACAGGATTATATTGGTCAACAGCTAACAATGGTAGACCTACTACAATAAAAGAATCTTTTGATTTTATTTTAAATAAAGTAACTGCATTGGAAACCGCTGCTGCAATAGATCAAATAGAAGATACTAGTATTCAAGATCAGATTGATTTACTTTCAAAAAGAATCTATCAAATATTTTATGAAACTTATGGTAGTGAAAAATTAAATCATCATTTAGCAACTACTGATGAAGATGCTTTAGTACCAACGTTTACTGCATCTTCATTATTGTATCAAGTATATAGTCAACTCATTACTGGTCAAAATTCTGGAAATTTATCAATATTAGATAACTCGTCTCATGTTGGATTTAATTTAAAAATTAACAAAGCTGCAATTGAATTAGAATTAAACGATTTATTAGATGTAACAATTGATACGCCTTTAAATCATGAATCTTTAGTATTTAATGGTTCAGAATTTGTTAATAAAGTAATTTCTTTGGCTGATGATACTACTGGAAATTATATTGAATCTATTACTGTAGCAAGTGAATTAGTTAAACAAATTACAAACGATGCAATTCATAATAAAACCATAAGCATTGGTTTAGCTGAATCTGGAGTTACTGCTGGTAGTTATACAAAAGTAGCTGTTGATAAATTTGGTAGAGTAACTGATTCGGTAGAAGCAACCACTTTACTTGATTATGGTATTACTGATGCAATTAATAGTTCAGAAAAAGGTCAACCAGATGGGATTGTCCCTTTAAATTCTTCAGGATTAATAGACACCAGCTATCTTCCTTCTTATGTAGATGATGTTTTAGAATATACTGATCTTGCAAGTTTTCCTGCAAGTGGATCTGTTGGTAAAATCTATGTAGATTTAGCTACTAACAAAATATATCGTTGGTCAGGCACTACATATATTGAAATATCTCCAGGTTCTCCTAATGCAGTAGTTGGAATAACTGCGATTACTCCTGTTGTTATCGGTGGTACTTCTACAAATCCTCAAATATCAGTACAAGCTGCATATGCAAATAGTCCAAATTATTTAGTTTTAAGAAATGCAAGTGGTGATATTGTTTGCTCTAATATGACTTGTAATGAAGTAAATGGAAATGCAGCTACTGCTACTAAACTTAAATTTGCTAGAAATATTGCTTTAACTGGTGCTGTATCTGGTACTGTTGCTTTTGATGGTAGTCAGAATGTATCAATTACAACTTCTGCTTCTGGGTTAGTAAGTACTGATGCTGTAGATCAAACTGTTTTAGGTTTAAAAACTTTTAGTAATGGTATAGAAACAGACTATCTTAAATTAGGTATCAGCCCAAATGAAACTGGTATTGAATCTAAAAATAGTAACTTGATTTTAAAATCAAGTGCAGGTTTAATCATTTTAATGAATGACACTCAAATTTCTGGTAATTCTACAGTTTATGGTGGTAGTTTTAATGTTGCAAACTCAGGTACTGGAATTACTAGAGGTTTATATTTAAATTCAGGAATGGCTTTAACTAATCCTTCTTTAGATATCACTGCAATAGAAGTTAATAGAGGTACTTCTACTGCAAGTAAAATGATTTGGAATGAACAATTAGATCAATGGCAATTTACACACCCACTATATGCAAATTTAAGTGGAAATGCTGCTACTGCAACTAAGATTGCATCGCCAGTAAATATTCAATTAACTGGAGAAGCAAGTGGTACTGCATCTTTCGATGGTAGTCAAAATATTGAAATTAGTACTACAATTAAGAATAAATTAGTGTTTTCTCAAAGAGCTGAACATACTATTTATGTAGGTAGTAAAGATGCGGGAACGGATCACTTAACTGGAAATGATTCACCTTATAAAGAAGGTATTTTAGAAATTAATAATTTAGATCAAATTTCTTTGCAACCAACTTTACTTTGGAGAAATAATACTGGTTTTGATATTAAAATTACTTATATAGATTTAACTATGTGTGAAGGTGGTTCTAAAGGTGCTACAATAAATGATTATTCTTTCTTGTTAGTAAAGTGTAGCTCTAGTTTTACTCAAAATGACCAAGGATTAGGATCTGTTTGGGTTCCTTTATTAGGTGGTTCAACTATTCAATTTGACACTAGATTTGCTCCATTTCCAAAACATTTACCTTTAAATGTTGGAGTTTCAATTACTAATACTAGTGCTATTGTACCTTCTGGAGCATGGTTTGGTATAATTTGCGTTGATCAACCAGAATATCCTGGTTCTGGTTTGATAGGGAATATAACTGCAGTTATAGTTTAATTTTAGTAACTCTGCATGGTATAAAATTTATATGCTTTACTTTTCTTGGAGGCTGCCATGTCAGATAATCAAAAATATACAGATCCTACTCAAGTATTATTGGACTATAGAGTTGGACAATTAGAGAATAAAATAGATGCGCAAACAACAGATATTAAGACGTTGTTAACATCAATGCACAAAGATATACAAGCTATTAATAATAGAGGTGTAAATCTTGAAGCTAGAATTAAACATTTAGAAGATGATGTTTCTGAATTGCAGAAAACAGAATCTGAGCAAAATGAAAAAATAAATGATTTAAAAGTAAGTATTGCAGAGAAGTTTGCATTTACTTCTATTGGCGGTATTATTGGTGGTATCGTAACAAAACTATTTTAAGGAAAATAATATGATAGATCCCCAGAATAAATATGATGCTGTTGTTTTAAATAGAATAAGCAATTTAGAAGAAAGAGTTAAAGATTTGATGATTGCTCATCAAAGGTTTGTATCTCTTACCCAAGTACAAGAAATCTATTCTGTATTAGTTACAGAAATTGAAAAGTTAAAAACAACTGTCTCGTCACTTGAGAAAAGAGTTTCAATACTAGAAGACCTTCCACCTATCGACTAGCTTTCATCATATTGTCTATGATATGTGCATCATTTTTAGTTATTAATTTATAAGTTTCTAACTTTGGAATCTCTACCATAACTGGTAGAATTCCTGTTTGATTAAAAATTAACTTAGAGAATTCAGTCTCGTCTCTATCTGTGTCTTTTAAAAGACATTCAAGTAACAAGTCTTTATGGAATAATTGCAATGGTTCAATGATACATTTTTGCGGATTTGAATTGTATGCCTTTGATTGATTATCAAAAACAGTCTCGTCTAACCACGTAATTGCGGAAACAGAATCATAGTTTATTTTTTCAATTATTTTACCAATACTATTTAAAGAAAGTAATGGCATATTAATATCGACTACTAAAACTTTATCTGTTTTTACTTGCTTTAAAGCAAGTATTAGAGATTCTTTTCTAGTAGAAGCTGAATCAATATCTAATCCAACTATAATGATATTCTTTGTAAATTCACTAAATCTATCATAAAGAATAGACCATAATGCTTTACCTCTAAATTGATAAAATACTTTTGGGATTCCAAGTCTTTTACCTTTACCACCACCCATAATAATTACTGTTAAGTTATTTTCTGTCATAAAAACTCAAATTATTGTTATTGTCTTGTTTTTGTTTAGTTGCAAATTTCTGCTCAATCTCTAATAGTTTTCTGCTGATTCGTTCAACAGCAGTTTCCAAAGATTCTTTTCTTTTTTCACTCTCTGTTTTCTCATCTACTTTACCACTACAATTACAGCTCATTTTTGCTTATTTCCTTTTTTAGGTTTGATTTGTTTGTCTGCTTGTTCAGAAGTTAAAGCTTCTTCGGAAATTGTTTCTGAAACAATTTCTTCTTCTACAACTTGTGGAACTTCAACTAATTGACTCTTGAGTGATTCAATTTCTTCTTTCAAAGATTTATTTTCTTCTAAAAGTTTAGAAATTTGTTTTTGCAAATCTTGATCTGCGGGTGGAGCTGCTTTAGAGTTTAAAGCAGCTTGTAATGCTTCAACTTGATTTTGCAATTGAATAATTTTTGTCTTATCTGTTCTTCCTGAAAAATACATATTAAAATCCTGGTTTGAAAGGGGTGAATGTTAGATTTGGTTCCCACAGATCATGTGCTGGAGTGAAATCTTCTCCAACTAATTGATAAGCAGTAAGCCCTGTCTTTGTAGCTGTTACAGCTACAATCTTATCTTCTTTTAACACATCTGCCATTCTTTCCGCAAGCCATTTCTTTCCTTTAACATCCCATTCTAATTGTGGAGATTTAGAATCAAAATCAACAACTTGTGCAGAGTTTAAAGTAAGCTTTGTATTATCTTTACACATTGAAAGAGTTACATCTTTAAAGAATCTAACTCTTCTTAACCAAGTAAAAATAGTATCAGCTAATGCTTCTTTACTTACTTGTTCTGTTAAATGCTTTCCACCAGGAATCACATGTTTGATTTGTTTTTGCAATTGTGTGCCAGCAAGCTTTTTAACTAATGCTTGTTGATGCGCTACACTAGATCCTGCGGATTCAAGTTGTTTAATTGCTTCTGTCTTAGTAGTTGCCATATTACGTTTTCCTCTTGGGCTAATTGTTTTGGCGTTAAATTTAATAATTCACATCTTTGTTTTACAGTGTAACCTTCTTTTATTAGAAAGAATAAATATTTTACCCAATCACTTATTGATTCTATTTGATCAAAAATCAAAAGTAGATCTACACTTTCTTCATAAGAAGTTTGTCTATCAGTAAAATATAAAGACTTTTTATGAAAGCGCAAGTCTCTTTTGCACAATTGGTTTATTTTTCTAATATGTATAAAAATAGCATACTTCATTTCCATAGCTATATGGTATATGAGTTTTCTTGGATTCATGTAATATGAATCCTTGTCGATACCAACTTTACTGTACACTTCTAGAAAACAAAAAACGATATCATCGTAAACTTTAACATCTGATTTTTTGTTATATTTTAAATAAGTTTTTAATTTTTCCTCTACACTACCTATAGGTCTGTCATCTTTATCTAAGAATTTAAACACACTGTACATAGTAAAATCTTCATAAAGATTTTTATTCTTTATTAGTTTTGCCCAGTAATGAAATGTCTCTTCAAATATCTTTAATAAAAAAAGAATTGATTCTTCATGTTCTCTACCACGTTTATAGTGGTAAACAAATAGCTTATAATCGCACTCTACCTTTATAGGGATTATGTCTGTAGGGAAAATTTTAGTTTGCATTGTTTTTTTGTTGTTCTATATACGCTTTAAATAACTGAATCCAATCGTCAAGAAGCATAGTTACCAATGCTTCTTCTCTATCATCTTTTGTAATTGCTGCAGGAAGTTTATTCTTTAATGCACAATCATCAATTGCTTGCCTCATTGCTGCTTTTATATTGCATTTAATTTGACGCTTAGCTTCTACATGAATGTATTCTACTTCAACATCTGCAATTTCTTTACCACCAACTCTAGCTTGACCTAAACCTCTTTTAGCTTCAAGTCCTGTTTTCTCAGCAATATATTTTGCAAGTTCTCTTTCAAAACTTGCACCTTTAATTCTTGCGCCTCTTCCTCTGGTTGTCATTTTGCTTTATCCTTGATCTTGAACTTATATTTTTTAGGTTCAGGAATGTCTATTAAATCTATAAAGTTAAATTTCAAAGCTTGTTCAGCTGTAAAATAAAAACTAGTTTTACCTTGGAAATTTTGTTTCCAATCTTTTTCTTTTATCTTTGTTCGTTTCTTTAATATTCGATCCATTTGTAATTGATTTAAATTATATAAGTCTTGCATTGATTGAATTTGTTCTGTTGAAAGAACTTCAATGTAACTCATAACTACTTGATGATAAAAGAATAAACTGTTTTCACTAGCTATTCTATAATCTCCAGCAGCTAAAATAATCAAACCACCAGATGCACAAATACCTGTTGCATAAATAATAACAGGAGATTGAATATTTCTTATACAATCATAGATTGCTAATGAAGCTGCAACTTCTCCACCATCAGTATTTAAAATTAAAGTAATTTGATCATGACTAATTTTATCTAATTCCATCAATTGACTAATTAAAGTTGTTGCTGAATCTTTATCAATTTCGTCTTTAAAACAAATAGTTCTACTTTCCACACCAAAGAATTTAATATCTGATGGATTCCAATAATGTTTAAATTTATCGTCACTTTCATTAGCTTCTAATGCAGCAATCAATTCTAGTAATTCTTTTTTATCCATTTGCATCTCCTGATTCATAGATTAGAGTTTTTAAAAACTCTGCATCTAATTTATACTTTAAATTATATGGTATCTCAATATAATTGTAACCTGAATCAAGCAAAGCAGTTTTCTTTTTATTGTCTCTATACTTTATGTTATTGAAATTAATGCGTTTTTGAATAGCAGATTGATTTCCAAAACTTGTTGGTTTGTAATGCTGTTCTCCATGCAATTCAATTACTAAATTTAATGTTTCAATATACCAATCTACTGCATCTAGATTATTTGGATAAGTCTCAACTAAAGAAGAAACTAGAACTTCTTGATAGCATTGTATTTGTTTAAAATAAGCATCCGTACAAAATATTTCTCTAACTTTGTTATGAAAATCTGATGCACTTTCATAGTGGAAGAATTGATTCTTCCATGCAGTTTTTACCCTTGCCATTTACCTTGAACAATTTCTTTATCTTTAACAAAACCTACAACGCCTTTACTAAAGAAAAATTGTAAAAGTTCTTGCCATTCAGTTTCATTTTCAATCTTTTGGAATTGTCCTAATCCTGTAATTTCTTCTAGATAAATTTCTTGAGAAGGTTCATGCAGCAGAGCTACATATTCTTTAAAGCCTCTAGTTGCAGTAGCAAGGTGAGTCCAAGGACCTCCTTGAAAAGTTACTAAAGGTAATTCAATTCTATTCTTACTTGCTAAAATAAATTCACCATGATTCATTTTGGCATTCCTTTCTTTTGGGGCAATTCATATTTATACAATATGGAATTCTTAAAAAATCTTTGTCTTGTTCGAATCTTTTAATGTGTGAGATTAAGAAGTTTTTATTTTGTTGATCTAAATCTTTTAATTGTATTTCTTTGTAATACATTGCATTTGGACTTTTGTGAAATCTATTTTCTGAGAAGATATCAAACGCATGAATGTATACGTTTATATTTGGGACTTTAAGATATTCATTTGCAAAACGCTTACCATAAATAAGTGTTGCGTTCACTCCTAAATCCCATTGTAAATTTGTATCTTTTACTTTTGGTAGAAGATAAAGAAAATGTATAGATTTAGTTTTTAGATCTTTAATTACTCCGCAAAAATCCAATTCAATTAAAGTATTACTTATTTGGACTACAGGATTAAAGTGTCCAGTTACTGTAATAAACCTATGTCTTGGAAACTTTTCAAAGTAATTAGAAATAAATACATTTAAAGTGTTAGTGAATAATTCTACATTTGTTTCTTTTTGACGTTCATTTTCTATATTCTTAGTTACTCTATTAACAGCTTCTTTAACAATATTTGTAATTTCCTCGTCAAAATCAAGATCATCTTCATAACGCAATTGCAATAATAAAAACTTCTCTACAACTTCTTTACATGCAATTTGTAATTCATTTTCATAATCTATAAGTGCATTTAATTTATAAAGATGTGGACATACGGAATATGTCCTTAATTCACTAACTTCTAATTTCATTTAAACATACTGTCTTTGGGAGTTTGCGATTTATTAGCAAATGCTTCTTCTACATTCTTGCTAATATAAATAGGCACCATTACAAACTCTTTAGCTTTAGCTTGTAGGCAAGACATGATTTCATAACCTTGAGGTGCGTATGAAGCTCCTGTAGGTGTTTTAATAATAGTTCTTGCAACTAATGCTTTTTTAATTCTATCTACTGTATTTGCTACATAGTTATCTCCAGATTCAAGATAATAAAATTTCTTTTCTGAATTAACATAAATGCCTAAAGATTTGTCGTTCATCAATCCTCACTGTCTTCTGCTTCATAATCATCTGCTTCTACAAATAGAACTTTTTTACCATCGGATTCTACAATCCCTTGTTCTTTTAATTCTCTGTATCTTTCAGTTTGATCAGTAGCCATTTTAGGGTTTACTGGTTTTAATGTTACACTTGTTGGATCAAGATCCAAGAACATCTTTTCTTTAAATGAAGATATCTTGTTTTTAGTAAAATTCAAGAGTAATCTTGGACGCATATTACCATCAACATCATTCCAGAATATTTCTGCATGTTCTTTACGATCATGAATGTCATTGTATACGTGGAAGATTATATTTGGTCTATACATTAATGCACGTGCATCAGCAAGATCATCATCTACTGGTAATCTAAACTTACTATAATCCATTGGCATATTCTTTCTATATTCTGCAGTTGCAATCATACAGCATTTATATTTTACTGTTAGATTCTTTTGCATATTACTAATTTGAGTAATTCTTGCAGTTTGATCTAGATTTAAAAAATCCATATAATTCATAGTATTGTCGCAAACTAAAAGAATCTTTTTATTAGGGTATCTTTGTCTATAATATCTTAGATTCTTTTCTAGTACTGAGAGTGTAGCACCATCTTCACTGTCAATAATAACAAGTCTTTCTTGTTCTATCAATTCTCTGAAACGTTGGTTAGTAGCTTCCCAAGCTTCTTTGTATTCATGAGATTTATCTTTTAAATTAATATTAGGTTGCACCATCATACCAATAGTTAATGGCAATGGATTTACAGTACTCATTCTGTATAGATTAGTTTTGATACGTGGTTCGATCTGTTCATAAGAGTCATCTGTACTATGAATAATTACCAATGCATTTTCATCACTATTAGCAATATCAGTACCAATCATCAAGCAAGTTGCAGTTTTACCACTATTAGCTCTACCACCAACATACATCAAACAACCAGAAGCCCAATTCATACCACCAGCTAAACTAGTTTCAAAGAAATTAAAGTAATCCATTTTAAAAGAAGTAGCTTGTTCATCAGAAGTAGATTCTTCTCTTTGTTGTTGAATTGCATCAAATCTAGTTAGTTGATAGTTAATACCGATCGTATTATTACGATATTCTTTCTCGATTGCTTCAATCGCTAATTCATGGTTAGCCATATGAGAACGAATACCATCTGGATCTTCTTCTACTTCTTTAGTATACTTTTCTGCAGCACCTTTTAATCTATCTAATTTCTCATTAAACTTATTATTTCTAATTGAATTTACATCTGTGTTGATAGATGTTTCACTAATCCCAGTAAACTTTGACAATGCATTAATTAATAATTCTCTTTTAATTGCTGTGTCTTCTGCTGCGATTACAGGAATCATCTTCATACAAATAGAATCTGGAGATTCTGTATCACTAAATGTTTTCATAAGCCAATCAAATGATGATACTTTTTCTAAACTTAAATAAAGTTCTGCATCTTCTGTTGCTTTAAGAAATTCATCTGGATCTTTTGCTTGAGATCCCTTAGGTGGCATTACTACGTAACAAGAGATACCACTAGTAGCTTTTAGAATATTTTCTAGAATTCTTTGAGTAGCTGCATAACCTGCTTTATCCCAATCAAAGTTTAAGAATACCTTTTTAATACCTAATGTTTTTAAATAGATAAGATGTGATTCAGTTAAAGCAGTACCGCAAACAGCAACTGCGTTAGTAATACCTAATCTGTACAATTGCATTAAGTCGCCTTGACCTTCTAAAATGTACAAACCATTCTTCTTTGCAGATTGTAATGCAACATCAATACCCATTAATACTTGAGACTTCTTATAAATATGAGTCTCTGGATTATTTACATACTTAGGTTGATGATCATTTACTACTAAGTTTCTACATGCAAAACCAATAGTTCTTTTAACATGATCTTTGATTGCAAAAGTAATCTTATCTAAACCAAAGAATGAATGAAATTTAGTTTTGATAAAGTTGCTTTGATTAATAAAGGCTGCTTCCCAGCCTTTCTTTACTAATTGAGCAATCAAATCACTTTCTGAGATTTGACCAATCACACAAGATTGTTGAATCCAATTACGCTCTACCAGATAAGGAATATCTACATTCCTTTGATTAGAAAGAATGTCAGAAATATCTGCTGCTAATTTGTATAGGTTGATCTTTTCTTTTTCTAGTAAAGATAATTCACCTGGTGAATATGGAATCTTTAGATATTCACATAATGTAGGAATAGTTACATGCAACCATTCAGGGCCATTAAGTGGTAAGTTATCTAGTATATTTGCAGCTGCAAATATATCACCTGTAAAACCACATGAAAAACACTTTACAGTTTCATTTGCAGTCTTTGGATTAAAATGCATAGATGGATCATTATCATTATGAGCAAAGCATTTTAATTTATTAGAACCTGCATCGATTCCCAACTTCTTTACTAAGTATTCTTTTAAATTTGCACGAAGCAGAGTGACTGCTTCGTTTATATCAGTTACATACATATTCGAGTCCCTTACATGTTATTATACACTGTGTGTATAGATTTGTGTTTTAAAATACAAATAAGTTTTTTATATTTCTTTTTTCTTTAAATATATCAAGTACTTACATTGTTGTCTTTTTAGTGTTGAGCTAAAGATAGTAAATGTCATTTTTACAAAGAAAAACAATGTAAATATTTACACGAAAAACTGTGTAAACAATTACGCTATTTTTCTAGCTTAAATTGACATTAGATTCTTGCCAACCATTTGTTGTGATTTTTCTAAATTCTACATTCTTTGGATTAATATCAGATAGGTCTTGTAAACCAAGATAACTAATTGCTGATTGAATTCCATCATTAAACTTTTCTAGTAATTCTTTATAAGTATATTTTGGATTAAAGTATTGAGAGCTTTCACCTTCAACATTTTTTGCGGTACCATATTGAGCTAATTGAAAATCTTTACTAGCTTGACCTCTATATCTTTTTACCTTATCTCTTGATTTTAATTTGATAGCAGTAAACAAATCAGGTAAATCCCAACCAGCAGATTCTTCTGTATAAGATAGTAGTTTGCCTAGCATTATATGTGTTGCACCTGCAGCAAAGTATTTAACTGCATCACCACTAGAAGTAATACCACCATCAGCAATGATCATGATTTCATCTAATAGGCTAGCTTTATTCACTGCATTATAAATATCAAAAACAGCAGATAGTTGAGGTACACCAACTCCTGTTACTAATCTTGTAGTGCAAGCAGCGCCAGGACCAATACCTACTCTTAAGTAATTGCAACCAGCGTCAATACATCTAAGTGCAGCAGATGATGTTGCAATACTTCCAGACATAATATCTTTTACATATGAAAGTTTTCTCCATTTAGAATAAATTTCATGCATGTATTCTGTATCTCCATGAGCTACATCTACACAGATATTAATTTTTTCATTAGGATCAATATGTGCTCGCAATTCTTCTAGAAATTTCTTTTCATATTCAAAATCTGAACTTACAGCCCACCAAAAGTTATTTTTATAGCTAGAAAATCCAAAGAAAGCTTTTACTCTTTCTGATTCATCTATAAACCTACTTAACACTGGTAGTTGATTATTATCGATTAGCTCTCTAGTCAAGTTATAACCTGTAACAGTATCCATTGGTGCGGAGAACATATAAGGTAAAAGAGATGCTTCTGATCTTGATTTTAAAATTCCACAATCAGGAACAAGCAATACATCTTTTACTGAAAGATTTAATTCTTTAAAAGTTTGTAAGTTTCTTTCGAAAATCATTAATTTACTCCAAAGTAAGTTAGATTTTGTTTTAGTAAGGTTTTCTTTTTTTGATTGTTTTTTGATTCATATAACCAAAGCGTCATTGCAGAGACTTTTTTAAACTCTAAAGATATTTGTAAAAAGATATCTAAAGCTTCATTTTTAGTATCATATGGACCATAAGTTGTTACTACTGCATTTCTTTTCAAATCTACATAGTAACTAAATTTCTCTAGGTTTCTTTTCGTTGTCATAACAGATATTTTTGTATTGGCAAAGATCACATTGCCAATCACCCTTTTCTACTTGTTTATTTAATTTTTCTTTACCTTCTGCAATTTGAGCAAGTCGCTTTTCATATTGTGCAGTTTCGGTTTTGTTAAGTTCATTTCTTTCATAAAGCAAATGAATCTTTTCATCAGAATAAGCTAATTCATAATCTCTACTTGGAATAGTACCTGAATCAACACAATCCTTAATATATTTGTATTGAGCACAAATACTTTGCATTGTAATTCCAGAGTTAACTTTTTCTGTAGTTACTGGATTATTACCTTGATAAAAAATATAATCTAGGTCATCTTCTGCTTTCTCTACAGTAATTTTGTATTCTGCATATCTTCCAGTATCTCTAGATCCATAAATCAACAATGCTTCTGCAAAATCATCATGCACATTACCATACCACCATTGATACAATCCAATTTGCATTAAGTGAGATTCTCTAGGTTTTCCAAGTTCACCTTTTTTGTGATCACTTGAAGTTCCCATTACACTATTTGCATTAAAACCATATACTGATTTAACTTCAATAATATGATATTTATGTGTTTCTGGATTAATTACAACCAAGTCTATTTTACCTGAAACATTAAGTTTAGGAATATACACTGCAACTTGTGTTGCAATAAACACTCCTGCTTCCTTAGCTAAATCAACGCAGTATTGCTCATAAATTTCACCTTGTTTCCAAATCCATTTTACATAAGTATCTGGAGGGATAGAAGTTTTATGTAGAGCTTTTACTAAATCTAAATCTTTTGAATAAGTTTCATCATCAAATGAATATAAATCCATAAGATATCTAAAATAGTTTGCTCTTCTGCATTTTCCAACTACTTCTTGTTCTCCATGAGAATTAGTAATAATTGAAGTTGCTTCTGAAGGCCATTGTGTAGGGTGCTTTTGCTCGTCTAAAATTCGTCTATCTAAATAATTTGTAATATGGTTAATGAAGGACCAAGCCATTATAGTTTAATTCTTTCTTGAATTTCTTTTTGCATTTCATTAATTGTTTCTGTAACTTTTGCTTTTAATTCAGGATTTTCATTCATCTCTTTATAAGATTCATCAATTTCTTCAAGTCGCTTCTTTTGAAAATCTTGGAATCCTTCCATGTTGATTTCAATCTTTTGTTCTGCAAGTTTTTCATAAAGATATTCTACAAGCATAGATAATTGAAGCATTGCATTGAAGTTATATTCAATTCTCATTTCGTGAGCTTGAAGGATATTAACAAGTTCTTGAACTTTTTCTTGTGTTGATTTTTGTGCGTCCATTTAGAGAGCACCTTTCTTAACTGGTAAATGTGTACCTAGGTACACTGGAGTGGAATAGTTAAAGTCTGTGTTGCCATTAGAGTCATGGTAAATAATAGCATAACCATTAACAGCGTTTTTAAATTTAAGATCTGCTTTGAATTGATAAGGTAATCTATGAGCCATAGCACCTTGTTCAATCAAAAGTTTGTTACCTACAATCCCTTTATATTGTTTATGTGTATGTCCAACAACAATAGAGTCAAATTCATCATTCTTTAGTCTTGCAGAAAAATGATCTAAGAGTTTGACTACTGTTGCTCCAGGATAAGAATTGGAGAAACCATCTGGATGACAGAAAATAGTTTTCCCTATTCTTACATACCAAGAATCAAATCTTTCATAAACAACATTTGAGAAATCATGTTTCTTTACAAGATTTCCAAATTTATCTAGCTCTTCTCCTGAAGCAATTCTTGCTAAAAGATCAGGTCTAAAAACTTGAGAAGCTTCTTGTTCAAAACCATTAGATGCTAAAGCTCTAGAGGTTCTAGCATCATGATTTCCAGAAACAATTACTACCTTAGTAAAATTGCATGATAAGAAATATACAAGATCAAAAGCAGCCATATATTCTTTAATAGCAGCTACTCTTTTAGATTTTGCATATGTACTAAAAATATATCCATCAAGGATATCACCATTAAGAACGACAATATCTGCGTCTGAATGAACTTGACAGGCTCTTTTAATTTCTTCATGCATAAAGAATGGTATATGTAAATCACTAAATGTCAAGATCTTTCTTGTTTGATGATCTGTAATACCTATCTTTATTTGCTCTGATTCTAAAGCATATTCTTCAATACATTCGGCTATATGATCCCAACGTTCTTGAAAGGGATCATCTTTAGGTTGTACAAGTACAGGATATTCAGAGATTCTTCCTCTATAAATTCTATTTCTTACTGCATCAGGACTTCTAATTGAAATAAACCCTGGAACTTTTTTAGAATAGTATTCATTAATAATTTGTGAAATTTCTAAAGGATTTTTTATATGTTGATATTTAAAAAGGATTTGATCCTCTTGTGGAGTCCATAGATAAGTCTTCTTGTCTGTCATCTTTATTCCATTGGTGTTTGTAAAACTTATTTGCAATAAGTTTTATATCTGGTTCAGTTGATTCTACTTTAACTTCAGCGATTATAATATCACCTTCTTGAATTTGTAAAGCAGCATATTCTTCATATTTATGTGGAAAGACTACAAGTTCTGCAGCACGAGTTGAATCATCAATATCTAGAATTGCCATTTTCTTGCCAGCTTTAGTATTGATGATTCTTTGTGAAAGAATTACTCCTGCTACTTTATATTTAAAATTCTCTTCTACAGATTCTAAATCTTCTCTATCTATGTTCGTCATATTGATTGGATGTCCACCAATATAACAACCAATATAAGATGCTTGATCTAGGATTTCCTTTAGATTTATTGGTACGGTTTTAACTCTATTAAAAGTTGGTAAATCTGGTAATTCTTTTTCTTTTAAATCTACAGCTTTTTTTAATTCCATTTCTTCTAATGGAAGTAAATCTTCTTCTAATTGTGTAATTTTATTTTGAAGTTGAATATCATCTGGAGATTTAGTCAACTTTTTCTTTGCTTTTATTAACTCATTTCTTAAGAAATTTCTTTTTTCAATTAAAGGTAGAATCTCTTCATTCCTTTTATTTCTCTCTATAATATCTAATTTTCTTTGATTAAATTCTTCTACATCTTTTAAGTAAGAATAAATAGAATCTACATTTTCTAATAATTCTGAGCGTACATAACCTAATTTATCAAATGCACCTGCTTTAACTAAACCTTGAAAAACTTTAGTATTAACCTTTTGAGTATTTACTCTATTGATAAAATCCCAAACATCTTTGAATGGTGTATTCCCGCGTGCAGTAATAATATATTTTGCTGCAGTACCACCAACATCTCTAATAGCGTTTAATCCAAAATAAATTTCATTATCATGGATAGTAAACTCAAAACTACTGCGATTAATATCAGGTGGGAATATATCAACCCCAAAATGTTTTGCTTCATTAATATACTCTGGAGCCTTAATAGCCCAAGTTTTTGGTTGTAAAGTTTTAGATCTAGTGCTCATTAATGCAGTAAAGAATTCTACTGGATAATTAGCTTTTAAATAAGCAGTTACATATGTAAGTACAGAATAAGAAACTGAATGTGCTTTGTTAAAACAATTTGAAACGACTACACCATTTTCTAATTGAAAATCATGATGTGGCGAATCAACACTAATATCATATACAGGTTGTTGACCTATAAAAGTTTTTGATTTTATTTGCATAATTTATTTATATAAAATTGTAATTGTTGAATTTGGAATATAACTTGTTGCACTATTGTATGGTATATTGATAGGAAGTGTTCCAGATACATTAACAAGTCCCAATTTGACTGATCTAATGGATGCTGATGAAAAAAGCATCAAGAAACAATCGACTGATGCAAACCAAACGCCTGAAGTACTTCCAGCCCGCATGATACAAAGTCCATAGGCTTGATGGTCTACTAAAGCATTTGAGGCATCCAGAAATGATGGTTGGGGTGCATTATTTGTAGATCCTGTATTTACTGCTTGCACAATCAAATTTGATTTAACAAAAAATTCCATATTTGCTGGGAAATTGATGAAGTTGTTCGTGATACTAATTTGACCCCCAGTATCTACTAAAATGTTCCCAAGATTTATAGCGGTTGTATTAGATGCGATATTTAATGTCTCAAGGATTTCAATCTCACAAATGTGACAATCAATGTATGGGATAGGCTGAAAACTCATGATATTGCTCCACAAGAAATGACAAAAACATTTAGATTATCAGCGGTCACAACATCCCCCGTATCAAGGATTGATGAAGTTATTTGTGTCGGCTTATCTTGATATGTAAGAGCAACAATAGGTTGCATAGTGGAGGATGATTTATGAGCAAGAGATGCACCAATTCGAGTGTTTGAACTATGACCTGAAGGGGATAAACCAATACGAGCAAGCACATAGTTTGTATCACTATCGTTTGTTGCTCTAGCCATGATTTGAATCACAGATTGACTAGCAATATGTGTTTGACTAGCATTATGAAAGCATGGCATATTAATACTTCGTTGAAATGGATTACTAACAATTGCACCTAGAGTACAAGAACTTGTACTATTATCTAGAAAATAGACGGTTTGAGGTGTTGGCAAATATGACATTATGCAATCTCCAAAATAAAGGCACGAGAGGCACCACTATTGACGGTATCAACATAGAGAGCGCCCGTATCTCTTGAGTAGAGAAAAGAAATATAATCCCCCGCTGATGCTGATACGACTGCTGTTGCTACATTGATCGGTGTAATCCAAGCACCACTACCAACCGCCCCGCTTGTTGTAACGGCTTGAACGGTTGGTTGTGCTGAGACGGTCACACCATTCTTTTGGATAAAAACTTGTGCACCTCTATTTTCGGTACCATTTGAAATACCTACCTTATAATAGATGATGTATGTTTTCCCAGCAACTAAGGTGATTTGATTATTAGCAAGTGTTAATCCCATATCATTGCTTTGAACAAGAGTATCTAGTGAAAGTGTTAGATTTCGGGGTACACCTGTTGAAATCGTGTAATTGGTAGTGAAAAAAGCGGTTGCCATCTTAAAAGGTTTTGCATTTATAGAATGTTTAATCATGTAACTCATAATAAAAAATCCTAACAGATAATCCAGTTAGCATCATTAGAACGAACTGTTAAATTTCCCCATTGTGTAGGAATAGAGATGCTTGATAACCCGCTAATCGTTTGAGCGGATACCGTCGCAACAGTTACGGCCCCCGTATTAACCCTAGTAATATGATATGTTAAGCCATTGTTTCCTACGGCGGTTGGTAGTGTAAAGGTTAAAGCGCTTGTACTGTCCATTGTATAATGTTCTTCATATACAGAAGATGCGACGGGATCAGGGATCGCAAAGTTACTAGTCTTATTTGTGATTGTAATTCTGGCACCACCACCACTTGAAATAGTACTTGGTTTCCATAACGAAGTTGAACTTTCCCAAACAAGAGCTTGTCCATTTGTAGGTGCAATACTTGAAGTATTTACATCTAAAAGTGCATCAATTGATGTTGCATTGATTCTAGTAGTAATTGTAGAATTCAAATCACCAATTTGTTTAGATTTTATTTGTGCCATTTAAACAATCCTATAATAAATGATAGCTCTAGAAGTTAAACTTGTTAAATTAGTATAACTTCTTGTTAAGGAACTAGTTGTAGTAATTAAACCAATATCTAATATACCTCTAATGAACTTACCATCTGCTTTTACATAAGTATTATATGTATCATAAAAAGTTCTAGATGAATTATTATTATAAGTTGTAGTTATAATATTTGAAGCCGCAGTATTATCTAAATAAGTATTAATATTTTGTTGCAAATATTTATAGATGCTACTGGATGCTGTTTCGTAATTATTTGATATTGTAATATCTGAAGGATTATTTGTAGTTTGAGTATAATCAGAATTAATACTTACTGGAGAAAGATAAGAAGATACATTAATCCAAGTCATTTAAATACCTCCTAATTGCCAAACAATTACAAAACAAGAATTGCCTACATTTGCTGTTACAGTATTTCCTGTAATGATCGCAAGAGAAGAATTTGATGCTCCTTGCAAATCAAAAGTTGCACAAGCATAACCTTCATCAACATTAATACTTTTAGTAATAGAAGCAGTTCCACAAGTAATATTAGTTATATTCATAAATGGATCATAATAATATATTTCTACAAAATAACTAAAACCCGGAGGTAAACTTATTATATTGCTTAGAGGAATTGATCCATTTGTAACTGTTGTAGCATTAGTAATATTTAAATGCTTTCTTTGAAAAAGTATTGTACTAGTTTGCATAATAAAAGTAGCATATTTGGGAACTATAGTTAGAGAACCACTTTGTAAGTTAATAAATGTCATTTTACACCTTTTTGATTCTTTTTACAGTCATAGACACACTATTAATAGTGTGCACAGGATATGTTGCAGTATTAGAAGTCAAAGCTATTCTTGATACAAAAGAAAAATTAGCTCCAATTGGAGTTACCAATGCTCCTCCTGTAGAGCTTCCCCCAAGAAAAAATATGCACTTTGTTTTTTCTGGATTACTTAAATCTAAAGTATAATCTTTTATTCCTTGCTGAGAATAATAATCAAAACCAATAACAGGATCACTTGAATTAACTGTTGATTGATATTGATATGCAGGCATTGTTGTAGGAAGTCCACTTACATTCCAAATTCTATCTAAAATACCGTTGCTAGATAAAAAACAATGTCTTTGAACAGCTTCATTAGCAGAATATCCTAAATAACCAATACAAATTTCAAAAATATAAATATAAGTTCCTGTATCAAAATCTGCTATTTTAAAATAAGGTATATTAGGAGTAACTGCTGTATAATTGTATACAGGTAAAAAATCTACTCCTGTAATAATTTGTTTATTTCCAAATAAAAGAGGAGAGTATGCTTTTTGATATGCTGTTGTTCCACCAGCTGGACTAGAAACATTATATGGAGTATCGTAATCAAATTTAATAACATCCATTTCTATTTGTTTTGCAATTTTATTTAAATCTGAGTTTATCCATGTCATTTTATATAATCATCCAATTTGTGCCATCTGATATTACTGTTAAAGAACTATAAGCACCATTTAAAGTGAAATTTGCACCTTCTAAAAATGAAGCAGTAATAGTAACATTAGATGTTGTTGTGTTTTTGATAATATAAGTACAACCTGTATTTTGAGCAGAAGGAGTTGGTAAAGTTACATTACCTGTAATCTTTACTAACATAACTGTATCTGCGTTAAAATCAGTGGAAGAATTAAAACTTGTTGCAATCGTTACAGGTTTTACATTGATAGTAGAACCTGAAACAGAGATACTTTTACCAGCAGTTAAAGTTGGTGTAAAAGTAGCAGCTACCCAATTTGTTCCATTATATTGTAATACTTGATTTGAAGTTGGAGTACCTAATGAAACTCCATTTAAATTAGAAAGTGAAGCATTTAAACTAAATGCACCAGTACTGCTATTATAACTTAATCCAGTACCTGCTGAAAAAGCTGCTCTTGCAAGCGCATCTGTATATTGAGTAATTGTTGTAGCGATTGTTCCTGAACTAATAGTAATTCCAGTACCAGCAACTAATTGATTTCTAACAGCACTTGTAAAATCGCCAATTTGTTTTGCTTTAATTTGTGTCATAATTTTTAACCATTCCATCTGGCTTTTGTGCCACGTGTGTCATAGTGAATCCATCCATTTTCTCTAGGATATAAACCTAGACCTCCTTGTTTCATCTTACCTTCTTTAATTAATTTTTCAACAAGATCATACATTTGTTGTGGAGTCATGCCTTTTATTTGAATATCTGCTGCATTAGCAAACATATGCTGAGACATAGTAGCACCACCAACAGCTTTGTTGCGTTCAGGAGATCTATATCCTGAAATAATTGTAATAGATTTTCCACATGCATCTCTTAATACTTGAAGATTTTGAAGTAATTCAGTTGCGTTTGCAACTAATTGAGGAGGAACAACATCATAATATTCCATTTCAGAAATATTAAAATTTTTTGTAATTTGTAAATTAGTCTTCTGTTCTTTTTTTAACATCTTGATCTCCTAATGGAAGTTTATCTATGATTTTAGAAATGATTTCTTTTACTTCAGTTGCGTCCTCTTTTAATTCTTTCATTTCTTTATACTGTTCTATTATTTCTGCATGCAATGTTTTATTAGATTCTTTAGATTCTTGTTGAATTTTATTAAATTCGGATTCAATATATTGAATCTTTGCACAGCAATTTGCTGATTCAGATTCTTTTTTCTTTTGTTTTATTTGTTGTATTACTGATAGTAATAATGCAACTGATGCAGCACCACCAATTAACATATCATTAAATGATTGTTCTGGTAATTCAGGTAAAATAGGTTCTGATTTTGGAATAGAAATTTCAGGAAATGTTAACTTATATTCTGGATAGTCAGCTTTCGTATAGAAAGCTGAAACTGGCAAAATTGGCTTTTTTAATAGAGGTTTTGATTTAATAGGTTCATTTACTATATTCAAAACAAATTTTGTGTTATCTCCCCATTTGCAATTTTCTAATTCAGAAAATGGAATGAATTTATTACTAGTTTTTAACCACAAATAAACAGTAGTTTTTGATTCTGCAAAAGCTAGTTCTTCATTTTCGATAACACAAGTCATTTTTATTCTCCGTCTTCAGTATCTTCGTTTGCGCAAACTAAACAATCTTTACAATCACATTCATTATTTTCACAACATTCACATGATTCAAACAGACCTGATATACATGCACATTCATTTTCTTCGCAAGAATGTTTCTCACACATTTTTAGACTCCTGAAGTTTTGAAATTTTTTCTTCTAAAAATTTAACTTTATCTTCTAATTCTTCTCGTTCTTTTTGTTCTAATTTAATTGCAAGTTCTGTAGTTTTATCAATTGCAGATTCATTTTTCTTTTTTAATAATTTAAGTGCAGCTTCAGCAAATACACCTGATAAAAATGCAAGTGCAGCTGCTTTTGCAACAAAACTTTCATTTGTAAAGAAATATGCACTAAATGAAACAGCGCCACTAAGTAAGTGTAATGTTAATTCTTTTTTAGCAGCATCTAACTTTTCAATACTTAATTTAAAAGTTTCTTCTATTATTTGAGTACCAAATTGACCTGCAGTTGCAGACATTACAATAGTTTCAATTAATTGCTCATTAAGTTCCATGATTAAACTCCATATGTTAATGATTTATTAAATTTTAACAGATAGAGATTCAAAAATTCAATTAGCTTTTATTTTTGGCATATTATTTTTATGAATATCCCAAGTCTTAGCATACCTACGCACAGTTTCACAATTGATATTTAAAATATCTCCTATTTGTTTCCATGTTAATGGCTGATTACATAAATCTTTTAATAAATTAATATCAATAAAATGTTTTTTAGGACGATTAGATTGCATTAATCTTTTATATGATTCGTCAAATTTTCCATTTTCTAAATCAGATTCTAATTTGACTAGAGGATCATTAAAATCAATTGGCATTGTTGATCTAATACTTAATAATGTCATTTAATTATGCTTGATATACAACTTGAATAATATCTGATGTTTCTAAGGCAAAACCATTAGCAGTACCTACAAAATATAATGTATCGTCAGCAACGATATCAGCTAAAGCAACAGCTGTAGTACCAGCATTTCTACTAAAATAAACTTCTGCGTTTGTTGAAGAACCAAGATTAAGCAACAAACCATTTAAGTAAACTTCGATTGCTGAATCATTAGATGGAGTTAATGCAATTGAAAAACCTGTACTACCAGTTGCGTTTGCTGCAACTGCTGAAGGATTAGATTTAACTTCTCTTGTCAAAACACCACCAATAGCTACTGAAGTTAACTTTCCATCAGTCGCTGTAATTGTAGTTCCGTCTGCAAGGAATGCAGCTAAAGCTGTAATTGTAGTTTTCTTTTGAGTAGTTGTAGAAGCGTCATATAAAGGTAAAGAATCTTCTTTTGCTAAATCTGTGCCTGCAGCTAAACTAGAAGTAATTGCTGAAGTAGTAAAAGACAATGTATTCCCTGAAATAGAAATACCTTCACCAGCTGCATAACTAGTAGAAGCACCGAATTGTTCAAAATCTAATGCAGTAGTACCTAAGTCAATAGTACCTGTTGTATGCAAAATCCAAGATGTTGCGGCATTAACAGTACCACTTTCAACAAAGATAAACATGCCTGTGGTAACTTCTGCACCAGGAGTATTATCTGCATCAGCAGATCTTGTCATTGCAGAAGCAGCGCCATTCCAAACATAAATACCGTTTTCAGTAGCATCTGTTTGATTCTTTAAAAGAACTCTATCACCATTATTTAAACTAACACCATCAATAGATGCACCAGGTGTTGCAATAGTAACATCTGCTACAGAAGCAACTCTTGCGCTGTGTTTAATATCTAAACCTTGTACAGCTTCTTCAAACTTTAAATTTACATAAGCTTTAATTGAGTGAACTGATGGAGCTTGATCTGTTTCATCGTTTGCAGTTGAATCTACAACTGCAGCTGATTTTGCACGTGCAGCGGTGAAATAAAGATTTGAAGCACCTTCTGCTAAATCGTCTGTATCTGCAGCACCAATACCACCAGAAACAGCAGATGAAACATAAGCTTTAATAGCAGAAGATTTAGCTAGTTTATCATCGTCAAGGAGCTCGATAGAATCAGACCATACATCAGATGCTAATTTTGCAAAAGTAACATTTGCATTTAAAATCTTTTCTGTAGTAACGGAATCAGAAGCAAGTTTTAATTCTGTTACTGCTAAGTCTTCTAGTTTTCCAGTAGTAATAGCTAGTGCTTGAATTTTTGCAGTAGAAACAGAATTGTCAGCTAATTCTGCAGTATCTACAGCACCATCAGCAATTTTAGAATTGATGACAGCATTATCAGCTAATTTATTAGAATCAACTGCACCAGTTTCAATTGTCAAGATACCACTATTTGCTAAAGTTGCATCTCCACTTACTTGAACATAAGCACTGTCACTTGCTCCTTGTGCAATTAAAATATCTCCAGAAACGCTTTTAGCTATTTTTGATAATTCAATTGAATTATCAGCAATTTGTTTGCCTTTAATTTGAGCCATAATATTATACCTGTTCCTTTACGTACCAGACTTTTAATTCGTCTGTGTGATCAATTGTTAAATTGTTTTCTAAGTCTAAAGTTATTGTACGTTTATCTGCATTAGAGACTATAACTTCATTATAGTCTAATTCTAATCCATTTAAAAGAATTCGAATCATCCATTTATTATTTTCTTTATTAATATTTTCAGGATTAACAAAAGAATATGGATTTGCAACTGGTGCAACTGGAATTTTATTATAAGTTTTCCAGGCTTGAGCTTGTACATTGATATTAGAAGAATCAATAACTAATTCTTGGTCTCCGTTTACGCTATCAGAGATAAATAATTTGCCGTCTTTTTCTTTTATCAATGTATCAAAAGTATTTTTGTTTATAGAAGTAACATCAAAGTTAGTTTTCCTAACATTTGCGCCTGTAGCCATAACTACTCCTTTCCAAAAATATACATATTCTCTATGTATACTTTATTGATTTCTACTAAATCAAAGTTTTTAGTTAAAATTTTATGATCATCAGTACAAGTTATACTTTGTTGATTTTCAAAAGTAAATTCATACACATCTTTGATTCCTTTATTAAAATAATTAACTACTTTGCAAAGTTTTGAATCTCTATCATAAGCGTAAACTTCTTTGTCTTTAAGTAATAATTCTTTAATTTCTAGAATACTAAGTACGCCTAAATTAGTTTTTATTTTAGTATCACCAGACAAACAATAATCTGCAAAACCAACTAGCTCTTCCCAAAGTTTTTCAGCATATTCTTTGCTTAATTTGTTAGAGTCAATTGCACCTTTTAGAAATTGTTCTTTATAAGCATTAAGTACGTCGTGCTTTTTCTTCAATATGTTATCTTAAGAGCTCTTTATCTCTTAACTCTGCATTTTCTTTTGTTATATATGCAGTTCAGACTATATCATCACCTATTTTAGGTGCTCTGTGTTCGTGTCACTTCATTGTCTTTAACTTAATAATAAGACTGTATGTGTTAGTCGTTGAACCTTTTAAATATTTCTATTTAACTTGGCTGCTGGTTGCCTTCTTCAAGGTTTTCTAGCAATTAACAGAGTTTTCTTTTTGATATTTCTATCAAAAGGGGCTTATCTTTTTTCTTTGTAAAAAGATAGTAGCAGAAGAATACAATACGTTAAAAATAATTGATCTAAATTCTTTTTTAAAAATAGAAATCCTTAGACAAGAAGAGTTTGAATATACAAATATTCCTTTTTCATCAATGTTATTATTTAAAAGAAAATTTTTGAAAAAATTTATCATATTTTCATTTTTAGAATAAAGGCAAATTGTAGTTTTAGTTATAGAACCATCTCCGTCTATACAACCTCTAAAAAAATGGTTTAATAAACAATCTGGGACAATAGGAATCTCTTTTGTATAAGTTTTATTTGGTTTAATATTTAATTTAAACAAATCCAAACATAATTCTTTTGAATGTATATTTAATTTAATACAATTTTTTCTTGTTTCTTTTATAGAAGAAAGAGGTAATTCAAAAATATTTGCTATTCTTTTTAAAATCTCATGATCTTTTTTATTTAGTTCGATGCTCAATGTATTCAGTTTTTTATCAATAGATCCATCAGTATAAATAAAACCAAGCAGATAGGCTTTTTCTTCAGAATCTATTTTTGAAAAATAGTTTAAATTTTTGCATTTGTTGTATCTTGAAATTATAGATGTATTTATATTTTTGTTTTTTAAGATTTTGAGAATATAAGCGTCGCTACAATTAAAAATTTTAGAAATCTCTTTTGTATTTAGTTTTTGAATTGTATACAAGTTGCAAACTTCTTGTTTTTGTTTTTCTGACAATAAACTTCTATTTGGCTTTTTATATAGATTTTCTCTTTTTAAATATCTTTCAACCCCAGTTTGAGAAATTTGAAGAAGATTAGATATTTGAACTGTATTGTTGTTTAAATTATATAAATCAATTATTTTTTGTTTAATTTCTTCTGTGTAAAACATATTTCACTCCTTATGTTTTACTATACTATAAAAAGATTTTTATGTCAACCCATCGCACGTCTAACGTCATCTGCCTCTTTAGGAGTAAATCCTGCAATTTTAGAACATATTTCCATTACTTGCTCTTGATACAGCAATGTCCAATAAGATGCTTTCAATATTTCTGCTAGTGATTCTGGTAAATCAATAGGTGCAAAATTATTCTTTTTATTAGTAATATATTGAATATCGAATCCAGCTTGCAGGGGACCTGGTCTATTTAAAGCAGTAATAGCACTCAAATCTTCAATAGATTCTGGCTTACACTCTACAATAAGCTTTTTTGCCATACCAGAAGTCTCCATTTGGAATACACCAGTCAAATGACCTTTATTCATTTGGTCGTATGTTAGCTTGTCTCCATCTGGAATTTTATAGGGTTCAATATCTAAACCTTTTTCTTGTTTGATTAATTTTGTGCACTCTTTAATTACTGACAAAGAGTCAATACCTAAGAAGTCAAACTTTAATAAACCAAGTTCTTCGCATTCATCTTTATCAAATTGAGTGATTCTATCTGCCTTGCCATTTTTCCATAAAGGAATAACGTCATGTATAGGAAAATCAGATATGATAACTCCAGCTGCATGAATACCATAAGTAGAAACCATATCTTCTATTTTAGATGCAAAATCTAAAAATTTTTCATACTTAGGTTCTTCTTTTAAATCAGGATTTAAATCTAAAATTTCGGTAAGAGTAGATTCTTTACCAAATTTAGGTGGTGGAATTTTCTTTAATAGCTCATCAAGGTCATCCATATTACCTTCAGTAATTCGATAATAAGACCTTGCTAAGGATTTAGGCTTAAAGGTACCATGAGTAATAATATTTGCGACATTATCTCTACCCCAATAATCTACACACCATTCAATTGCTTTTTCACGGTCCAAAGCGTCATGGTCGATATCAACATCTGGTGCACTACCGTTAATCATATTAGATCTAGCTTTAACAAAATCAAATTCATCAGTACATTCAGTTATATAAAGTATAATTGAATTGTGCGGATTTGATTTAAATTTAATTCTATTTCCGTAACTGTCTTTCATTAAGCAAGAAGCAAATAATAAATCTAATTCATTTACAGATAAAGTAGAAATTTCATACATTAAGAAATCATAATCTACTTTCTCTACTCTTTCATCAGAGACGTACTTTTTTATTTCTTCTAACAACCATTTTTTATTATCAAACATTAGGAGTACCTATGATTGCTTTCAAATTATTTTTTAAATATATGTTAAGGCCTATTGCTCATTGCAAGGGAGGCTGTTGAAGTCGTTCAATAATAGGTTGAATTGAGTCTTTAATTCTAGGAGTCAAATTTAATAAATAATTAAGTTTATCTTCTAATAGTTTTTTGTTTTCAAATGCTTCTTCTTGTTTTTCTTTAATTAGATTAAATAATACTTGTGCATTAATTTCTATTAAATCATAATCTTCTTCTAATAAACTTACATCAATTTGATGAAATAATTTTTTTGCTCTATCTAAAAAATTTAATTTCATTTTTATTCCTTAAACAAATAATGGTTTAATATATAAAAGCATAACAGTGCTTCCAGTTGTATAACCTAAAGCATTACATATGCTAAATTTAATTCTTTCTTTTGTAGTATCCATCCCCATAAGTAAGATACCATTTGTAGTCCATATAGCAGAAGCTATTAATCCAGAAAATATTTGAGTTACAATCCAGTCATGAGTAACTGCATAATGATCAAAAGAACTTACCATATCTCCTATAAATGATAATGTAAATGATATTAGTATCATTTTAAACAATGGCATTTCTTTTTTACTAGATTTATTTTCTGGTAATTGATTAATGAAATCTTCGTCTAATGTTTCTCTATAAGAGTTCAATAGTGTTTTTTCTATCAAGTAGAATATGTTCAACTTTGACTGGTTTAAATTGTTGTAATGCTTGTAAAACAATTTGAGGATCGAAATCTTTACATGAATAAACGTCTAGTTCAATTAATCCTGGTTTACATTCGTCCCATACATGCATTGCCATATGAGAGGTTTCAATTACACAGATTCCAGTAAGACCTCTATTTCCTTCTTTATCTAGATAAGTGACATGAGGACCCATAAGGATTTTCATATCAATAGCTTGTACTAAATCTTTAAACCATTGAGCTGTAAGTACAACATCGGATGGTGGTTCTTTTACTTCTGCGCGAATAATAATATGTTTATGTTCTAGCATGATTGCTCCTATTTTAAAATGGCATAATAAACTTACTAGCTTCTATACTCATTTCGGGTGTAAAAATCAAGGGTGTTGCACCACGACCCTCATTTAAAAATCTAGAAAATATTAAATTATATTTTACTGGGTCTACTTCGGTAATTTTAAGAGCCCATGCTACAAGACTACCTGCAGCAGAGCCTCGACCAGGACCATGTAAAACGCCACGTTCTCTTGCACCATTCATAAACTGAGCAACTACCAACATGTAATCTGAAAACCCCATACGTTTAATTGCAGTCAATTCATGATCAAGTCTATCTCTGTATTCTTGTG
>CAYOWH010000002.1:0-106061 GCA_964407615.1 uncultured Bacteriovoracaceae bacterium
TATTGAAGAAGCTAGATGATGCACTACCACCATATCCCGGCAATGCTCCCCCACCACCACCCCCACCACCTCCACTAGCACCACCCCCACCACCTCCTCCACCACCTAATATTTTTCCATTATTTGTTATAGATACTTGATTATTTAATAACAAAGCAATACCACCATCTCCGCCTTTTTCTCCAGAAGTATCATTTGCACCACCAGCACCACCAATACCACCAGCACCTTGTATAAATCCGTTATTAATTATATCTATTATACTACCAGAAGGGAATTTTTCCACCGTAAATGCTGGAGTCATATTATCGACAGAACCTATTGTTACCCCATTATCAATAATTAAAGTAAGTTCCACTGGAAGCACCCCATCCCATTTAGACCCCGAAACAGTATATTTGATATAATTTGATAAAGATAAATTATTTATATCAGAATTTATTGTAATTTGCCTCAAATATACGTCTTTTACATTTGCCTTAACTATACTACTATTAACAACACCTGCTATGTTTGAAACTTCGCAATAATATTCGCCTTCATCATCTAATGTGCTATTATCTTTAATATAAGTACTATTTGTAGCATTTACTATAGTAGTAAATGGTTGGCTACTATTTTTTCTATAATACCAATGATAAGATAAAGGCGCAGAACCTATAGCTTCAGTAGATAGTATAATAGTTCCACCCTTTGATACATTTTTCGTAACGGGTTGTTTATTAATTGTTGGAGGTATATAAACAGTTATTTTAGTATTTTCAGTATCTACACTCCCACCAGCATTGCTAACTCTGCATTTTAAAAATACATTTACAGAAGGTCTATTCATAATATATGAACTCGAATTTGCCCCTGCAATAGCCGTCCCATTTTGAAACCATTGATATGATAACGGAACCGAACCATCTGCTTCTACAGTGCAAGTTAAAGGTGTAAAAGATGTTACAATTTGCGATTTTGGCTGTTTAACTATGTATGGAACTGAATAATCAACTTTATTGTAATCCAAATAATATCTATCCGAAACAGTTGCTCCATCTGTTATGATATAAAATGGAGTCCCCCCAGATGATTCTCCTAATAATGAATTAGATTTCACCACCAATAAAGATACATTTGATGTTATAGGACTAAATTTTGTCGAATATGCTACACAAAAATAATGATCTATATCGCCAATATTTATTGATGGTAATATCAATTTTTTCTGCTTAGTCCCAACTTCCACACCTGTAGACTTTTTAAACCAAGCATATGTTATATTTGAAGGAAAATCTCCCTCTGCTTCAGCAAAAAACTCCGCATCATCCCCCTCATTAACTTGAGTTTCTATCGGGGGATTTACTCTAAATTTAAAAGGGGTTGTAAATGGTTTTAACTTTTCTACTTCAGCTGTCAATAAATAGTAACTAGTTAATAAAGAATCAAATTCTAAATTAAGATCTGCACAACAATCATTAATTCCACTATTTTGAGTAACTTTAATTGCGGATAATGGTCCATTATTGCCGTCATCATCTATCAAATAAACTTCAGGAGGACTGGATGATTTATTAAATAAAAAATCACCTTTTACTGCGGTGTTTGGTATATCCCCAGAAACAACTATATGATTTTTACTAGTTACGACAACGCCGCCATAAGTTTTTCCATCACCTACATAAATTCTTTTTTTGTCAATTACATAAATAAACTCGCCTTCATCGAAAATTATTTTTTTCCTTTCGACATCAGTACCTCTGCGTAATTTAATTTTTGCTATGCGCCTGTCTATCATTAAATATTATTTATAAAAAAGTTTAAAGATTAAACTGTTTTAATTTTTAAAGAAGCTACATCATCTTGTATTTTTTTTCTCAATATTTTTAAAAAAGCTATTTTTCTTTTTGCAATATCACAACATTCCTTCCCATTATCAAACATTTTGAAAAATGTAGGATCGGTACTAGTAGTCGGATCAAAATTATAAGATATTTTATTTATTATATAAGTAACTCCCTTTGATTTATCAAATATCAAATCATAAGCTAATGATTCTACCGGATAATATAAACTATCTAATAGAAAAGTTATGTTTGATAAATTATTACCACCATCTTGTTTATTATTTCCCGAAAATATTCTTTTAGTATCAGTAGTGTAAGCCAATTCGCCTTCTTCCAGAATAAATGAATATCTCTGAAGATCTGTTCCTTTCCTAACAAAAAATCTATTAATATTTTTATTCATATATTAATATTCCAATGCTCTAATGCAATATACCAAATCCTGAACTGTTGGTGTAAATCCAGTTGCATATGTAATAGTATTTGATATATTAGGAACTCTAAAATAATTTGAATTTATAGGAGGTGTTCCATTGAAGTTATCACCTAAAACGGCTAATAATTGAGTGTAATTTGCTTTTAATACCTCTTGACCATTACATTGGAGCCACCCATTAGGTATTTGACTAGCTCTAAAAATAGAAATCATTCCTATAGGAAATACATTTGTTTGTTCAACCACTTTTAATCTCCTAACTACAACATCAGATGTCGTCTTATCAATCCAAAGAGGACTTGATAGTAAATTCGTCTGAGTGCTATTATTTATAATATAAAAATTGTTATTAGTTCCATCAATTAATATCTTAAACACGTCAGGATCTGCGGTGCTAGTAGGATTTCCAAAAATTATCTCATAATTTGAATTAGCAATGGTTTCTCTAACTCTTAATTTTCCAACTTCAAATGTTTTTTTTGATCTTCCAGTTATTTCGGAATCTTTAGAATTTAAAATCAAATCATTAAAATTTGTATTATTTGAAAAATTTATAGAAGTCCCCGAAACTGCTAAATTACCATTTATTGTAACATGTCCAACAATTTCAGAATTTCCTGTAATTTTAGAATCTCCTATTACATTTAATTTACCCTCCACATTAGCTCCAGCACCTTGCCCTCCGACAGATAATGCAGTAGGAGTTCCAAGCCCATCGTAAACTTGTTGGACTGATAAATTTGCTTCTAAATTTTTAGCGGTATGCAATAATCCACCATAAACTTCGGCCACACGTTCTCCTGTTAAATCGTAAGCTATTTTTTGTTGAGCCATATATATTTATTTAATTATTTTAACTTATATTCAACACATTACTCTGATCAGATGTTATAACAGTTTTAAAATTATATAATTTTATTTTAGTTACGAATAATAAATTAGTTTGAATTTTGTACAATTGACGTATTATTCTGTTGATAACATTTGGATTCACCAATTCATTGTCATTAACATATGAATTGAAATCTATATCAATTAATAATTTACTAATTTCATAATTAGTAAAATATATTATATCTTTATTAATTAAATTTCCATACTTATCAAATTCAAATAAAAATTTACCTCTTATATAATTTATTAATTGAAGTGTATTTGAATAAATTTTATAAAATTCTTTGTTTAATACAAAAGTTTGAACATATTCATTTTTATCTAATGATATTTTATTAAAATTATAATAGTTTAAATTTTCATCCCTCAAAGTGCAATCATATTTAGTCTGTTCTTTAAAATGTGATATAAAACCACTTCCTAATAAAAATAATTCATCGTAATTATGAGATTCGGATCCTAATAAAAATATATCTTTAATTTTTTGACTAAAATTATAGTCTCTATTGTAATTATAAGTATATCCATACTGACTATCTCCAAAAACTAAATCAGTATTACTAAATGTAAAATCTGCTGCTAAGTAAAACTTTTCTCTATTAAAAATAGCAAAAGTTTCTTCTGGTTTTGAAAAAAACTTCTTAAATACGCAAGTTTCTGTCGTAAGATAAAATACATTTGAATCTTGCTCGGAAATACTAAATTTATTAAATCTTATATCGGAAAATTGATTTAATATATCATTAAATTTTATTTTTTTAATTAACTTATAATTTTTATCATAAATTAATAATCCAAAAGCTAATTGATTATTGTATGTAAATTCTGTCAACAAATACATGCAATTATCTAATTTTCTATGTCGTATATCTAATATTTTATATTCATTTATTTTTAATAATTTTTTATAAACAAAATTAGTGTCATATATTTTTATGCAAGAATTGCCCGAATCATATATCCATATTTCATCGCTTTTGAGGCCCATTATTGTGCATTTATTAAATTTACTATATCTATCAATACCGCCTAACCCACCAATAGGCTCCAAAAAATATTTATTATAATTAAATACAGACTCTCTAGTCGAGAAAGAATTTATATTATATTTAAACACCTGTCCACCTTCGTTTATTTCAGAATCACTGATGTATAAATATTGTCCATCATAACAAATATCCTCAAGTTTTTTAAATTTTTCCAAATTGTTATTATCGTCTATAAGATCTGTATATAATACAAACGAAGCATCCTTTAATGCTAAATTATCACCATAATTCGACGTAAGTCCTATAATGTGTGTATCGCTTATACCTAAAATAGAAACTCCACTTCTATCATTAAAAGGTATTACTATAAATTTTTTAATATAATCAAATTGTGGATATATATTATAATCGGGATGATTGATTATATCAGTTTTAAATCCCCCATATTCATTATACCATCCAAATTTATATTCTAAATTATTATCCAAATAATTTGCTAAAGTGCTTTCATATTCTACAGGAACATTTGTATCTCCGGTAAACATACTTCCATACAAATACAATAAATTTTTATGTAAATAACTGAATTTAGTATTTAAATTTGATGAGTTTACTAATTCATTTGGTTGTATCAATATATTTTCCAATTTATAAGGCAATACTAAATCATCAAATACTAATCTATCTTTAAAATATTCTGTTTTTTTAAAATCATTAGAATATGTTATACCAAAATCTTCTAATAATTTTGAATTTTCGTCCAAATATTTTCCCGAATAAACATTCCCACTATGGTCCACACTTATATAACCAACATAATTGACTCCATTTAATTTAAATTCCCCTCCAGATGTATAGTTAAACTTCGTTTGCATATTAATTTCTAAATTCTATGTTATATATCTCAGATGTAGCAGGAATATATTTGGATAATTTCTCCTTTAATATCTGAATCATTTGCTCTTTTAATAATGGATTAACTATACCACTATTTTTTATTATTAAATTAAATTTATTACTCTTACTTCCCCCAACATCTAATTTAAATTGCCTTTCTATACAATCTAAAGCATTTCTTTGACCTGTAGGTAATGAAACTACTAAATCATCAACTTCTATTTTATCTAAAATAAGAAAATTAATTTCATTATCCGTTAAAATTTTATTATAAATTTTAAATTGATCAACTTCAAAATTATTACAATAATAATATCCACTTTGTTTCAAATAATTGTCTAAAGTACTTCTATTTGAATAATAAGTATTTCCAATACTCATGCCTTCGTAAAAAACATTTTGAAATAAGTATTGACCCGGTTTTATATATTCCGTAGCTATAATTTTCCCATCAAGTAAAATTGTTATTATTCCATTAATACTATCCAATTTAAATGTAAAATGATGTTTTTCAGTTACAAATAATTCTGTAGATATAGGAATAGATATATTGTAATAATCTTCGTTATTAAATTCATTTTTAAGTATTATTTTAAAGATCATTTCATTATTATTTGCATATCTGTTTTTCAAATATTCATAATTTGTTAAATTATAATTAACCCTGTTAGGATTATCATAATCTAAAAATTCTCCAGTTAAATTATTTCCATTTTGATCTTTTAAAAATACAGGAAGTGTTAATAAATAATTTTCAGCATTAGAACTTAATGCGGCAACTTCGTCCAGTTTCATTAATAACAATTCCTTAGATGTATCAACATTTGCTAAAACTATAGGATAATAATTTAATCCATTTGGTGTATATTCCCTAACAAAATCTATTTTTATCAATTCTATATTAGAATTTGTACTCACCCCAATATCATAAAAATAATTTGTAGACGTATTTTTAATTTCTATTGTATAGATTGGTATTCTATCTTTCGTAAACTTTGATATTTTATTTTTATTATGGATAATATAATAATTGTAACTATCATCTACAAAAAAATCTCTTATCTGTGTCTCACTTCGAATATGAGTGTATTTTACATCTCCATTAAATGATTCCTGAACTAATTTTGTTCCTTCTAATATATAAAATACCGTATTATCGACAAATTTAGTAGCTTGATATCCAGAAAATCCATATAATTTATCTTCGTGTCTTATTATACTATTAATTTCAGAAGTATTTACAGGTATTGGGTCTATATAATTAAAATCTCTAGTTTTTATATCAAACTCCACGCAAACTCCCGATCTATCTATTAAAAAATAAATTTTATTTTCATCATAAGTAATACATAAATTTTGCACATTAGGATTTCCTATACTATCATATAATATAGAATCAGATGTAAATCTGTTTATATTTGGAAATGTGAAATTTATATTGCTCATGATATTATATAAGGGTTAGTTATTCCCGAATAAAAGTTCAAATGATCAGTTCTATACAGATCTTTAATCACACTAGTTCCAGAAGTCTTTTCGTCAATTTTAGCAGAATCTAATATCGAAAAGTCTGTATTATATGTGTACACAGTATTTCCATTCTGAACTGTTATGAATGGCGTAATTTTAGCATCAGAAATTAATGAAATTCCTTTATCTATCAAATTTCCAAAAATTTGATACCCAAATTTCTTAGACCAATCATCAGATTTTATTGATATCGCTATAGTAAATGAATGATCATTACTTTTGTTTATTTTATTATAATTATCTAAATATCCATAAACCGTTCCATCAAATTCATATATAGAATTTTCCGTATTTTGAATTGAACCAACAATATTTCTCAATACTATGCCATCTTCTACTAAATTAGAAGACATAGAATTTATTATATTAGATATAAATTTATTCCCAACTCTATGATAGATATATTCACTATTAGGCTCTATAGTTAAATCACTAATTTTATCAAAAATAGGTATTCCATATAAAGCATCTTTTAATTTTTGAGGAGTGTGATTAAACTCTTCGTCTATTGTATTGTAAATTATCGGAACATCATAATATTCACTTGGATTTAAATTTGTGTTTAATAATTTTGATATTTCGTCAGAATAATTAATATCAAAAACAGATTCTAATGCAGAACTATAATTGTTTTTTTCCGGATTATAATATCTGTCCAACCAAATTGATTCGCCATTTAACCCTTTATACAACCAAGTACATACATAACGTTTTCCAAAAGAAAATAAACCTTTACTGTGGAAAATTTTATCCGACATATAAGGGTTATCACCTGCTATTGATCCAAATTTATTCCAATTGAGATCGTTAATATTAATTTTTTTATAAGGATATAAAGAATTGGGAGTAATAATTGTATTATATGAATCAGATCTTATAATATAATCTGTATTATAATATTCATAATTTAAGCTTATACCGTATGATCCCAATTCTTGATCATTTCCTGTAAACATTTTATTATATTTCCTAAATTGTACAGAAGGTATATTATAATTTTTATTCTTGACCATGCAATCTCCCCTATAACTATAATTGTTATTGGAAATTTGATTTTTTAACAACAAAATATTGGCTTCTAATTTATTAGAAGTAATATTACTATATTGCGTAGTTATTAGATAATTATTTTTCAATCCATATATACTTCTGTTATCAACTATCGTATAACTGTTTTTATGTTTAATTTCATATGAAACCCAAGAAGTATCTAATTTTGGATTCATATCTTTGTAAATATAATTAACATCAAATGCATTTTCTTTAAATGCACTTAATATTGGCGTAGAGCTTAAAATTCCATTATTAAATGTTATTAAATTTTCAACACCATTTATATTTTTATATAAAATTATTTTTTTAACTTCGGAATCAAATATATATTTAAATTTTATACTATCTTCAGTATAATTTTTAGAAAATTTAAATCCATTATTATAATTCAAATAATAATCAATTTTGGATATTCTGTGTGATATTTTGCAATAATCATTATCTATAAAATTTATATCAAATATCTTATCATATTCCGAAATCATTGTATTAAATATGGAACTAGAATATGAAGATAATGTGACATCATCAATTTTTCCGACAGTCAAAAAAGAATCTAAAGATAATTTAGATATACTAGTAGAAAATGATTGAGGTCTTATTCTATTTAAAACTGAGAGCTTTGCAATTTGACTAAAATTTACTTCGTCACTTAAATATAAAGACGAATAATTATTAATTTTATTATCCAAACAATTTTTTAAATAAGCTTCGTCATATAAAGAAAATCCTTCTTCACTTAAAGATAAATTGCTAATAAATTTGAGATCGACATCGCTTATATATGATGTCGATAGCGGTGTTATTAAAGACTTTGAATTTCTAAATATCACTTAATTATTTAACTAGTATGTTAAATTTATCTCCATTCATATTTTTACACACCAAAAACATTGTATCATTAACATCATCAACAAATTGTGCCGAATTTATATCCAATCTTTTATGTTTACTATAAAAGGAGTCTTTATAAATTCTAATATCAAGAACATATGTGTAAGTTTTAAAATTTGAAAACGTTATTATTATTTCTGGTTTATATTTAATTTCGTATTTTGAAGTTTTAGAGGTATTATATATATGCGAAAAAACATTTGTAAAATTTGGACGTTCTTCTAAAAAAATATAATTTTCAAAAACATTATCACTTTCATCAGAACTATCTTTAAAATTTAAATCTAATTTAATAATATTGTGATTGCCTATATTAGAATCTTTTAAATCGATATTTAATTTTAAAGGTCCCTTATTAATAATAATATTAGAAGTCAAATCGACTCCCTGAATTCCGTTAATTGAAGATGGTGGCGAAAAGGTATATTGTTTCATAATTAATAAAAAATTAAACAATTTTTGTCGTTATCTATGCGTAACATGGTATTATATCTACTACCATATATAATAGGGGACATATCTTTATAGTCAAAGATAGAACTTATAGTATTTACATTTGTTAAATTATAAGTCTCAATACCCTCATATACATTATCATATAATCTTATTATATTATTATACATATCACTAACAATAGATTGTTTATAGTTAAATTTTAACTTATATATAAATGGGTATTGATTTTGGTCTTCTATAACACAAGCAATTCCGTATATATCATTTCTGCTATTATAAAAAATTTTAGGACTATTTATAGTCTTAAATTTGACTATATTTTGATAACCTGTCATATGTATATAATCATCAGTTTTGCCTCTATAAATTTCTTCTAATATATATTTGTCAAAATCTATTTTATATATTATAGGTATAATACCCTGATTTTTAACATATTCTAAGTTATGAACACTTAGTTGAGCTATAAAACAATAATTTCTATTTTCAAATATAAAAGGATTCGAACATTGTTTTGAATTTTCTAAAAAATTTCCAAATGTTGCAGAATTTTGAAAATTTCCATCCACATAACTTATTTTATCAAAAATTATATAATTAATAGTTCGTATCCATATAAAATCATTGTATATATTAAAATCTATAACATTATTATACAATTCATTTCTCACTTTAGTGGGAAATTTAATAAATTGATCCGAAAAACATTCTTCTAATGTCAAAATTTTATTATTCAAAACGTTTTTGATAAAAATTTTTCCATCTTTTTTAATGGTATTATTATCATTAACTGCGCTACTAACAGTATAAGAATTTGAGAATCTTTCTTTGACAATAAAATTAGTTTGATCTTCGAAATTAAATTTAGAATCACAAACATCTAAAATTAGACCACCATCAAATTCTCTATATTTTACAGAAGATAATCTATAAGAAGATAATATATACGTGTTATTTTTTGTAAATTCCGGAATTAAATTTGTAGGAGTTTTAGAATCTCCATCTAATGTTTTTGATATCTCAGTCAATAATTGATTGTTAGGGTTTAAATTAAAATAATTTCCATCTATATTAAAATTTAATGGTGTGTTAAAATTGTTTATATCTTTATTAATGTTTGTATTAATTACAATTGCTGGATTATTTATAAAGTATTGACCATCATAAGTATCTATAGTTTTTCTTTCTTCGTCTACATTTAAATTTAAAGTAAAAAATTTAGAAGGATCTCTTACTATTCCAAGACCATCAACTATTAATCCGGAAAAAACGCCATGCCACATTATTCCCTTAGGCGTGCCAGCAAATGATCCATCAATATATATATTGTAATAATAATTTGAAGCCCATATATTTGGATACACCCATTTAGCATTTTGAGTAGAATATGGCTCAGGTAATTGTTCTCCGGAATTAAAAGTAAACATACCACCATCATATATGGAACATATATTAATATCAGATTGAACATCTTCTCCTATTGTTAATAATTGTTTTTTTATAGATTCTTTAATTAATCCATATTGATTTCCATATATATCCGAAGCCCACGAATCTATCAATCCAACATCAGAAAGTTTTGAGAATTCATAATCTAACGATAAATGTCCACTATATTTAGTTTCAGTTTGATTTTTAGAATAATATGAATAAAAAGTTTGGGAATTGGGCTTTATTTTAATGTCCCCCTCAGCTTTATTATAACTTTGATTATATACAGTTTTAGAATAATCTTGAATATGTATTAAAGGATATTCCGAATAATAATTGTTAGTCAATCCAGATGTATTCCCATACATATTAGGATCCGGAAAAATATAAAGTTTATTTGGCTCCAACTTTGATCTATCTACTTTATATTTGTTTTCCGCAACAGAAAAATACAATATACTATTTTTATCAGGAGTGAAAAATAAACCTATCCGTCTACAAGAATGCAATTCACTTTCTTCTTCGACAGAACTAGTAGTAGGAAAATGTCTATTTAAAAGATTGCCCGTAGGATTATCAGCTTTAAATAATAATTTTACAGTATAGCTATCATCCTCACCTTCAGTAGTCTCTACATAATAAAAATCACATCCTATATATTTTCTAATTAAAGAGTGTCTCAATTCTACTATCTTAGTAGCATAATCTTTAGATGATGTAACTAAATTATATAAAGGCTCGCCAACATTACAGTTGAGATTGACAGTACTTAAATCATAATTTATACTAAAATTTTTTCTAAATTCATTTAGAAATATTCTTATGTTCTCAAAAATTTGAGATTTAATTGCTTCATCTATATTAATAAAAATATTAGCATTAATTGCATTGATATTAGAAGAATATAATTTTTGTCTTAATTCGGTTTTAACATTATAATTAGTATAATCTAATAAAGGATCATTATCTAAATAATTTGTGTATAAATCATATAATTCTTCAATTTCTATACTTAAATCTTTATACAAATCTTCAACATTTATATAAGATTGTTTAACCCCAACCTCTAATACATCCGAAAATATAGTATCTGTTACTATTTCAAAAATAGCTCTATTTACACTATTTATAGAACCTTTAGTTTTGTTTTTTTCAGTTTTATATTTTATTAATTCTCTTTTTTTAGAAAAATATTCACATATTTCAATTATTTTTTTAGAATAAAATGGTACTACAATATCTAAATCAAATTCATCATTATAGTCTATATTAACTAAAAATCTTTTTTCTTCTGCTGTAGTATATTTTAATGTAAGATCTTTTAATAAATCTACATATCTATTTTTAATTTCATTATCTATAAATTCTTTATTATAATTTTTAACTAATGACCAAGTTTTTATATATTCTACATATAATTCATTAAAATTTACAGGAGATATATTAGAAGATATTTGTTTTAAATAATCAAAAAATGAAAATGGTGCATCATTATCCAATATTTTTATAGAATTTGGATTTGTTATAGAATTTGATATAAAATCAATCGTAGTTGACACAATAATTATTTAATTAACGAAAGCCCTTTTGTTAAGGTGTAACTTATTATATCTGTTTGAACTTCCCTCCAAGCGGACAATGATTTAATGTTCTCTGGTATTGTATTATATTGATCTTGCCAGTTTATAATACCATCGGTCTGTTCATTATTATATCCAGAAACATATGAATAAAATATATAATAATTTGGTATCATATACTGTGTATAATTTTCAGGAAGCACTAGCCCCCAACCCCATTTATCAGAATAATTACTTAAAGCATATGAAGAATTTGAATTATTTATATTATAAGATGATATAGGGCCTATTATATTTGTATCAATTAATTTAAAAGTTTCGCTAAATTTTTCAAACGCTACTATAGAAATTCCTGCTGTAATATATGATGTAAAAAAGTCTAGTTTATCACCCAAATTAATACCATAAATAGATTGAGCATTTCCGTATAGTCCCTTTTTATCAAAATTACATGCTTGTTTATTTCTACTACCACGTAATTTAGAAAATTTTATTGAAAATATATCTACTAATCTTTTCAAATTAGCAGGAAATGAATTTATTTTACCATTAAAATCGTAAAAATCTTCGTCCATCATTTGATGCATGGATTTTAATGAATCTAAATTACATACATCAATATATGAATTATTATCGACAAAATTTGATATCTTTTCATATATCCTTTTTCCCAAAATATTAGCATCGGAAGATATTGTACCAACTGAAGTTGAAATAAATTGATCAAATAAAACAGGAGAATAATTTAAGTACTCTTGATGGACATAAGATTTTATCTGATTTCCTAAATCAAAATTTTCATTTACTTTTCTAATTTCATATTTTGGGTTATTCGTTTCAAATGTAGAAAAAACATTGCTATACCCATTTACAATTATTTCGGAAGGAAAAATATGTTGAAATTTAAATATATGTTTAAAACCATTCCAATCACCATAACCATTGAATAAATCTTGTATTCTACTTTCACTAAAATTATTATCATCAAATGGCAATGAACTTATTGAAATATTATTAGTATCCGCTTTGAAATAGTGAAATTTTCTATTATAATCATCTATCACATAAACATTACCATCAGTGGATCCCGCAATTCCCATCAAATCGCTGACATAATTATATTCACTTTTAATAGAATTTGAAGGAGTATAAAAATATTTTCCAGATAAAGTTTTGTAATTTATACAAAACAATTGATTTATATTAGCTGTTACCCAAATATTAGAGTTTTTATCTACAGTCAAATTCCAAGCAGATCCGCTAACAGGAAATGTTGATAAGCTCTGCGTGTTTTTATCAATTTTAAATATTTTATCTTTCCTAGAAGATAGGACTTCAGATAATGAAAAGTTATCCTTCATTATACCCCATATGTTTCCAGATCTATCACTTACAATTTCTGTAAAATAATAACCACTTAAACAATCTATTGAAGCGTTAAAGCTGTAAGTTTTTAAATCCAAATCATATAAATATTTTTCTATAAATGAACATAAAGGATTTGTGTATGATATATATAAATTATTATATCTGTCAGTCTCAACTGCTCCCGGTTGAATGTTACTCAACATATTAACGCTCACAGTATTATCTAACACACATTTTGGTTTTATTACATCTGATATAATATTATTTGAATTTTTAATTTGAATAGTGCTAATACTATCATGTAATGTTATCCAAACATTTCCATCTTTATCGCTACAAATATTAGAAGGCGATAAATTAGAAGAATTTAATTCATATTTTAAATTTATAATTGCTTCTGGCTTTTTAAATTCAAATCTATCATTAGTTAAATTATATTTTACAACCAAATCACTATCAGAATCTGCGACCCATAATTTTTGATAAGGCTCTCCAAGACTAAAATCGGAAGTGACGCATAAGGTATAAATTCCAGAAAGATTAGGAACAGATACCACAGTATCGTCAATTGTTTTAACATTAGGATCCACATTATCAGCAATAAATGTTATTTTATGGACCTTTTGACTAGCTGGTTCTGGTACTACAGCCAAATTTGATTCCATCAAATATCTTTCTTTAATATTCGGAGATGCTTCTGCGTATAATTTAATACCGCTAAGAGGTTTATTAATTGTTACATATCCTTTATAATATCCACCATATTTTTCAGAAGATAATTCTAAAAAGTTTGAATATATTTTATAATCCGAATTATTAATTTCTGTATTATTCGAATCTAATAATTTTATTTGTATATAACCATATGGATATTCCTGAATATTCTCATTTGCTGATATTAAAGATGGTATTATATTGTATTTAGAAGCTATATTGTTAATATCCTTAAATCTAACAACAAAAGGGATTTTCTGATTTACAAATTTTTGCCCATATATATCAAAAGTATTAATTGGATTTCCTAAACCATCATCATCAATCCCATTCGATGTTATGGTCAATTTATAAGGATTTAATTGTTCTATAACTCTATTAAATAAATTAGTGTTTTGAACAGTGTTTAAAACATTATAATTCAATATTTCGTAATTTTTATTTAAATTATCTTTATCTTTAAATTTTCTAGTATCAAATGTTAATAATATAGTTGAAGCTATAACTTGAGTAGCATCTTCATTTTCTATAGGTATATCATCTATAAAATAAAATATTTTTTTACCAGAAGTACCTACAAAACATGCTCCATTATCAGTAGAATTACAAATTTTTAAAGAACTTAAACTAGAATCATAATTTACATATATTTCATAATTATCAGTTTGAATTCTATCAACAATTTCAAAAACATTTTTCTTATTTATAGGATCATAAACTTCTGCTATAAATCTTGATGATGGTTTTAGATGTGCCCACTTGTCAGTGTTATACTTATTAGTATCAAATAATGGTGCAGTAGTTGATAAAGCATTTAAATTAATAAAATATCCCTCATTCTTAACTGCATCATATGTCTGCCAACTGTTAAATCTATATAAATTATAAGGACTCTGAAGCTTTCCGGCTTCTTTTTTGGAATTTGATCCAGATAATACTATAGAATCAGATATAAAATCTTTAACCAATACTAATTGCGAAAATGAACTTTTATAACCTATTCCGGATTCGTCTAATACATAACATGTAACATTATACCATCCCGGTACAGTGTAGTAATGAGTAGCTGTTAAGGATTTAGAAGTATTTCCATCACCAAAATCCCAAAATATATGTGAATTTGAATATCTTTTAGATGTTCCGTCATCTAATTTTGGAATAAATGTAAATGGCGTAATAGAAAGTGTATATGCTGTAGTTGTAGGAACTCCAGTATGATCATATGTATCAAAATATATATATTTGCTATTATCTTCCATTATATTACCTCAATATTATTGATTAAATTAGTTATTTCATAATAGAATGGGAATTGGAAAAAATTTAATGTTAAATTTTGACTTATAGTGTTAATGTCAATGTCAGAATAATGAGGATTCCAATATATAAAATTTAATTTATTAACGGAATACCCAGTATCGGTTCTATATGTTTCAATTTTTTTTACGCCATCAACGTTTAAAATATCAAAACTTAATTTATTAAAATCTAATGTTCCACCCAATTCATTTTTTTCTTGAGAAAAGAAATTTTTAACAATATCAAATATGTTAGATTTGATTTGTTCTTTAGATATTACTATATCCGTTTTTCTGGTAATTCTTAATTTTGTATCTCTTCTAATATCAACATTTAAAGTTTCATTAAAATCCGCCAATCCAATTGAAAATGCAATATATATTGGATCCGAAACTACAATATTATTAGTAAGAACTTTTATAGATTCTAATTTATCAATTACAGATTGTTTTTGAGAAAAGAATAATTGATTTGGTGTTGTTTCATTTGAGATTGCACCGTATCTTGGGACTGTAAAAATGTAAACATTATTAAAATCGCAAGCATCATTAAAAGATATTTGATTGAACAACAATCTTTGATCTAAATTTGGTCTTTCCAGACCTAAATTATAAAAATAACTTAAGTAATCTTTTGTATATAATTTGTTGGAGACAACTTTAACATTTTGTATTATATTAGAAAAATGTTTATAAACAAATGATTCGTAATCATTAACTGTAACTGCTCTATTTTGAGAAGAATATATTAATGGAGATAATTTTCTAATCTCCTCAACACTTTCAGATTCTTTATATGGTATAGAATCATACTCATTATATAAATTAACCTGAAAAAGTTGCTCCGCATTTAAATATCCACTCGGATTTCCCACATTTGACAATATTTCAGTCATTTTAGTGGAATTATAATTATATAATTTTGCTTCCGATAATAATCCAGACCCTATAGAACCGAGTGCGCCATCACTTTCAAGATATATTATCTGAACCTCATCATTTTCTTTAAGAGATCTCCCGTTTATATTATTACCAAATTTAATTTCTATATTATTATTTGAATTCAATCTTTTTTCAAAAGCTCTAGAAGAATTATCCGCCAAATACAAATTTCCAATCTCATACCATTCAGACCATAATTGAGTATTTGCATCTTTTACGTAAACAAATATATTATTATAATCTACAAATTTATTTAAAAATGTAGTAGAGTCAAATTTAACATTTACCGTAACTGTCTCAAACTCTTCCCCTATAGCAAAATAAGTAGGATACTCTCTAAAAACTCCTTGATGTAACAAATTATCCAGTCCTATTGAATTTATACGTTGTGATCCTGTTATGGTTTTATTAAAAGGTACGTCTCTATTAAAAGAATATGATATTCCTCTAACGTTTATAAACGAATATCTTTTAATTGTGAAATTACCAATTCCTAATTGATTGGTTGCTGTTGCATAAAAGTTTAAAGATGCTGTGGAGGGTCCATTTGGCTTATATGCTATTAAAGAAACTATTTTATTCATATTCTCAAGTAGTTCAGCTTGAGAAAATAATGAATCTGATGCAGTTTGATTTAGATAAAACAATAAAACATGGTAACTATAAGCTAAAACATCAACTAAACCAGATATATTACTACTTTCAAATGAAATATCTGGAAATAAATTACTATCTCGCAATCTATTTGTTATTAATTGCTTCATGCTAGTGGCATCAAATGCCGCATAAGCATTTCTTTGTAAATTAAATTCTGTAAAATTTGATGTACTCATTATTAAAATGTTCTAAGATAAAATCCATTCTTATTCAATGCGCCAAAAATTGAAGCATTATTAATATTTAGGCTAGGCACATCAAAGTATATATCAATATCCATTTCACTTTCATCCTCATATATAACAATCCTAACATCTTTTAAAGTAACTCTAGGCTCATACCTTCTTACTTGCTTATATATAGTTCCTCTAAGGTCAGCAGCCATCTCTCTTGTCAAGTTATCAAACAAATATTTCCTAAAATCTAACCCAAACTCAGGTTCTAATAGTTTTTCGCCGGGAGATGTTGTAAATAAATTTACTAATCCATTTCTTATAGCATCAAAGTCATAATCAACTTTTAAATCATTAATTTCACCATCATTATTAACTTGATCGTTAATATTGTATCTTTTAAGCAAATCCATATGAAGATCCGCATATAAATAATCTACGGTAATATCATTTTTCCTAGGAACACCATTTAATGATAACTTTGACATAGAATTATTTACCCTTAAAAGCTAAATAGTAATTATGCAGAAGAAATTTGTCAAATTATACGAAAATATTATATCCAGATTCACTAATGGCGGTTTATTAGTAGGAGATTATGTAAATTTTGTCAAAGGACATGATAAATTTGAAGAATTTCAAGGATTGGCTTCAAATGTAAAAGAATTAATAGTACAAATGTTGGAAACTGGTCTCCAAATTCGTGTAGTTGGTATCAAAGATATATATCCATTGTCCAGACCGGGCAATCCTGATACTAGAAATGGTAATAATATCTCCATAGATATAGCATTGGATAATGGGGGCGGAAGAATGACCCATTATGTTACAGTACCAAGATGTTGCATCGAACCTATCCCATCAGATGGTATTAATTTACCAAAATTGCCAGATAAATTTAATTTCAGGGATGTAAAAGGTGAACCGGAAGAATATAAAGATATCAAATCTACGACAAAACCTAAAGGATTTAATTACGAGTTAGGAAAGTAATATCATTTAGATAGAATTTGTGATAATTGAATCATACAAACAAAACAATTTATCTCTTTATCTAACACTGATACACCTCTATATAGGAATTCCCCAATAATTAATATCAATTCTTTCTTCTTTTGATCATTAATATTACTTTTGTAGATAAATTCTAACAAATTTTTAAGCAACATGTTATAATCAGAGGCAAAACTCGATTCTTTTGTTATTAAAAACTTCCTAAGACCTAAAGAATTGCCCTCATTAAGGTAATCAAACACTTCAGAAATAAAAATATCATCAGCAAATGATGAATTTATAGTCAAAGTGCCACTATAACTACATCTTTGTAATGAATTAATAGCCTTTCTAATATCAGGATATACGGAATTGATCAATTTAACCATCTTTTCCGCATTTTCTTTATCTATTATAACATTTTCCTTCTTTAAAAGGTTATAACATAACTTAAATACGTCTTTTTTCTCATATTTGAGATTAAATTGTTGTATTCGACTAATTAAAGGATCTATTAACTTATTTCGATAATTTGCCGTCAAAATGCATCTGGTATTTTCATGATAATACTCCATAGAACCACGTAAAGCACCTTGAGCATCTCTTGATAACCCGTCAACCTCATCTAAAATGATAATTTTAAGACCACCATCAAACGATTTTGATTCGGAAAATGCTATAACTTTGTTTCTAATAGTATCAATTCCATTTTCATCAGATGCATTTATGTACAAATAGTCAGAATTTAATAATTCTTTAGCAATAATCTTAGCTGTAGTCGTCTTTCCAGTGCCGGGACCTGAAATAAACAGCATATGCGGTATTTCCTTTTGTTTTTTAAAGTGCAAAAGCGAACTTTTAGTACTTTCATCAATTAAAAGATCATTAATTGATGATGGACGATACTTTTCAACCCATAAATTATCAAACATAAGCAATATTATACACTATCTACCAGAAGAACCAAATCCTTTATCACCCCTAGACGTAATATCTTTAGTAGTAGACCAAGATATTGATGGTTCGAGCAATTTATATAAAACTAATTGAGCAATTCTATCAAATTTAGAAACATGATAATCGGTATTAGTATTATTAATCAGCGCAACACCAAGTTTACCCCTGTAAGAACAATCTATAACCCCCGCAAATGACGTGATTCCATATTTAAAAAACATACCAGATCTAGATTCAATTCTAATCCAATATCCCGGCTCTATGTACGCTATTTCAAGCCCTACAGGGACATTTGCAGTACTATTTGCCGGAACGATTACACTTTCTATCGCATAAATATCATATCCAGTGTCACCAACTGCCTGCTGTTTGTTGTTCCTTTCAGGCAAACGCGCATCTTCATGTGTTTTTAAAAATGAAACGCTGATAGTTTTTGTCAAATTGTCCATAATATTCCTTAATATAACTCAAATCTCACACACAATCAATCAAAAACTTAACTTTTTCAAATTTAATTGTAAATAATTAAATGATTGATACGAAAACCAATCAACAAGATGTTGATAAAGTTGATGATATAATAAGTCAATTAAAAAATGTTCCAGCTATAGTAAAAAAAGCAGAAGAAATGAATAATGTTTTAAATAAACAAGATGTTCAACAATTTGTAATTGAATATTCTTCAAAATTAATCAAATCCGCTATAGATTCTGTTGAATATGTTAAAGATATAGTCCAAGCTGCTCCAACACCAGATGATATTACCGCATTATCAGAATTAATAGGCTCAACTGCGTCGGCATTAGAGATATTAAACAAAATGGCTATCAATGATAATAAAATTGATAATAGTATAAAGATAAAACAAATGGAAATTGAAAGCAAACAAGCTCAATTAGAAACTAAAGTTGCCGCCACCACCGTCCTTTTGACAAGAGAAGAAGTAATGAAGAAGTTATTAGAAGATTCTAATAAAATTAAAAAGGCTAAAGTTATTGAAATTTAAGTCGTATATGGTGGTGGTATCTTAGCCCACTTCTGCAACCATTGTTCATTAATAGGATCAGACTCACTCCATTTACAAAACTTTCTATATTCGCTATCCATTTTCTTGTAATAACTGTGATAATCAGATCCCGGAACTGATGCTTTACGTTTAACTCGAATCCAGTCAGTTTTACTTAAAAACATTGCAGCAAATTGAGAAGCTTCTTGCGGATTCCATTTTGGTAAAGGTTCTTTTGTATCAGAAATTGTAATTTTTAATTTTAAATTTTTAGCTTGATGCGCCAACCTACTCTTATATGTATTATCAGGAACAAATTCATCAATTAAAAATTTATAAGGTCTTCCATTTCCATCGGCAGTACCTTTTAACAATAATCCTTCACCAGAAACATCGGCAACTTGTCTTCTTTCAGTAAATTTAGTTCCTGTTTTAGTTTCACATTCTATAATCAAAACATCTCCATATTTAACAGTCCCAGCCTTTATTGCCTCCGGATTTACTGCAATTGTTCTAAGTGGTACAATCATACCTCTAGTGCCTAATCCTATTTCCGATCCAGTGTCAGGAGTTTTATCACCACGTTCACCGTAAGATGTTAATTTAACTTCGCCAAAATCAAATATTAACGTTCTCCCAGTAGTAGGTATGCTCTGCAATCCCGCACCCGCTTCTCTCGGTGTCGAAGAAGCTTCCGATCCGGTAGCTTGAACGGTATTTACACCACCTGTTCCACCCGCAGTAATCACAGCAGCACCAGCACCAGAAGGACTATTATATGAATCATATTTTTTTGCAACAACAGCATCAACATGTCTTCTATTTTCCTGTGAAGGTTGGGCATCCAATGCTTTAACATATGTGTTTTCGGTGGCATATTGACCCGGAGCAAGAGATCCATGTATATCTATAAGAGATGCAACATCAGAATTTTTAATTCCCATATATTTTCTCTTAGCAATTGCAGCATTCATCTCATTATCATATGGATTATATCTTCTACTATGATCAAATTGCCTAAAACAATCTCCCAATTTTGCTTTAACCTTTGCCATCAATTCACTATGTACTTCGGAAACAGTTTGATATGTTTTTGTATCCCCAGTTAATGGCAAAGTTTCGCCCACTACATCGGGGGAAACTCCTTTATCTAATTGAGATTTAACTCTATCTTTGTCTTCTTTAGAGAAAAATGGAGCAATACCATTCTTTACTAATGAACTACCAGCAACTTTTAACTTATTGACCTCAGATCTAAATTGTGGGGCAATTTTATTATAAATTGCTGTTGGCATATTGAGAGGTGCATGTAATATTTCTTTACCTACATCCAAAAATGAGTGCGCACTATCACTCATGGCCATTCCAAAATCAAATAATGTACCTACAGTATCTGATACTGGTTTAAAATAATTACAAGGAGCATTACACGAATTCAATAAACCTGCTAATTTTTGCAAAAATTTAGTATCTTGATTAAGAGGTTTACCATAAGATATATAAGTACTCTCTGGTGGTATGTATTGACCTGCTTCTTCTGCATCTGTGGAACCAAATATTTGATTTATAACCTCTTCTGACTTAAATATTTCGCTATTACTCATGCTCGTAGCAATATCAAATGAACTTGCTAGCTCAGTTTTCACCGTATTTGAATAATATTCCGGAAAATTGTTAACTTTTCTAACAAAAAAGTTAATAGTTTGAACATCTAAATTCCTTCCATACACAATAAATTTCTTACAAAAGTCTCTAAGCGACCTCATTGGCTCCGAAGATTTCCTTAAATTCTTCCATTCATACATTAAATCAACTTCATGTGGAAATGTGCTCACCATTTCGCAATAAGTGGTATTATTTTTAAGAAAATCCGGATTCGGACCTATAGTAATAGCTTCTAAAAATTCTGGAAAGTTATTTTCATATATAACCATATTATTAATTATCGAAAATTATGGATTTATAACTAAATTAAATGGATACGTTCTTAAAACAGTATTATTTTTAAATTTTTCAAGATTTTGTTCTAATTCCGAATCTGTCATTGAAGGATTTCCAAGTAATTTTTTTAATTCATTTTTATTCTGTTCAACTTTTTGCTTATAAGTTTCACTGGATTGTGGATTTTTCTTTAAATTATTAAAATCATCTTCTATTCTTCTTCCAATATTAGCAAACGCAATCGTTTCAGCAGCCAAATTTTTAACTTGATTTGCTTTATCATTAAATTGCGAAGCAGCTTGTTTTAATTTAGCATCAACACTATCATTAGATGATGATTTTGGCTTTGTTAAAAGCTCTGTTATAGTTTGAGTTGCGTCTGATTCGTCCTTAATTACATAAGGTTTTATAGTTTCTATTTCATTAGTGTAAGTATCCTGTGTAAAGATGTGCTTTACACTAGTAATTAAATGTCTTCCAACATTTTGAAGATCCCATTTTGTTGGCGACGGATCTTCTGGATTATCAGAATATTTTACAACATCTATAAATGTCATCGATCTCCTATTTGTCAATCCTTCCAATTTAAATTGATATACACTTCCATTTAAATACAACAAAGTTGATAATTTTTGATTTAAATATTTTTTTTCTTCTAATATTGGAGGTAAATTGCCCTTATATGTATTATAATTATCAACAATATTTGGAGATATGTGGAAATTTACATCCAATTTATATGAACTAAATGTGTTTTCAAAAGGCTTTACAAATAAATTATAATATTTTTCTGTAAAAGTATCACTATGCAATGCTTGTAAATCAAAAATCATTGATTTTGTAGATTTACAATGGCTCATAATAGCTCCATTTGAAGAATAATTGATATTATATTTTGCAGCTGGCGATTCTATATAAATTTTATTAATCCTAGACTCAGCAAATGTGTATTTAGAGTAATTCCATTTAATTACCGAATCGCTACTATTAGATTTAGTTTGATTTGGTAAAATAATTGACTCCTGAACATATGAATCATGCTTTTCAAAAAGCCTTTTTAACGAAAACATTCCAAATTTTTTTTGATATCTGTCAAAATCCAATAAACAAGGTGATTCTTGATGTATGTGAAATCCTAAAACATACGTTAATATTTCCATATACGACACTAACCCATATGGACTAACTGGTATTGGCTCATTTCCATCCATATCAAATATAGTTTCACCAGTTATAGGATCTTTATAATAAATATCAGAACTTTTAAAAACTTCTTCTAATATTTTTTTTACAACTTCACCAGTAGGCATCGAATTTCCAGCATTTGTTTTCATGTAATTGCCTATATTAGTTGCCGGATTCATGCCAAATATATTACATATATTCTCAGACAAAGCATATTGACCATATTCAATAAACTCTAACTGTCTACAAACTGCATTATTATAAAGAATTTGTTTACTATCAACAATTACAAATTTAAAATCAAATCCTAAAAATTCTTTTATCTTTTCATCTTTAGTTTCAGGTTCAAATTTGTTATTAGGAGTAGGAATTATTTTTAAAATCAATATATCTCTACCATTTCCCAAAAAGGTGTATGGATTTGGACCCTTTTCCAATAAACTATTGTCATCATTTAAAATCATAGTACCCACATGAAATGGATTAAATATACTATCTTCTATAATTAATGATAATAATTGACCTTTTTTCAAATATACAATATCACCCAAGCTATTCATTAAACAAAATTCAAAATAATATTCTTTATTTGAAAATTTTGCAGAAAAATTTCTTTGATCAAAGCTGGCGTTATCAATATTCATTATAACTTCTCTTTAATTGATGTTAAAAATTCATTTAAATATTCGGGTTTAACTGTTTTTATAACAGATCCGCCTTCTATATTCAAAACCGGATTTTTAATATTATTTACAAGCATTATAAGCCACCACAAATGTATATTTTTATATATATTATAACTTAAAGTTGTTAATGGAATAGGATATTCAACCAAATAGTAATCATATACACTATCATCAATATCATTAGGTAATATAGGTTTATTTAATATATTATAAAATATATAAGAATCCGAATTTTCGTTAATAACTTCATACATATTAAACAAATTTTCGTACATTTCAGCACTATGTCTTATATTAATTTTATTCATATATTATCCGAATACAGGTTGGGGAACTCTTACTTGAGCAGATTTTGGAGCAGGTGATGGGGTCGATCTTTCCTGTAAAGTTTGTTCTATAGTAGAACCATTATTGGTACCCCTATTGCTTCTTGTGCTTTGAACTTGAGTCGTGTTTGCGTCAGGCTTATCTGCCGTTTTATCACCAGTTATAGCATTTCCTCTTTCATTAGCCAAATTAGACATTCCATCATAAAACTCAGGTATCATAAAATTATTAACTTCTTTTGTTAAAGATTTTAATGTTATATTAACCTCATATGCATCAGGAACTATAATTGATTTTCCACCATCAGATCCTAAAATTCTCTGTGTTCCTTTGTAATTTACAGTTACATTTTGTATGTAAACATAAGGATAAAATCCTCTTCCCGGTATAGTGCATTCGTATATGCATGGTGGATCGACTAATAATCTATTATGTCTGTGTGGTGTATTCTGTATTATTAAAGTTTGCAAAAATATATTATTTTTAACAAACGCATCCTCGCTAATTGTGTTATATAAATAAAATTTAACATCAAATTTAGGACCGTCCATGTCAAATCCGTAAAATTGAGTCCTTTGTACATAAGATCCCGGCTCAGTTAAACCTGTTATATTTAAATAATTTCCTATATTTTTCAAAACAGTAGCACCACCTTCTCCCATTAAATTTGCCATCGTATCATTTTTATCACTATCAGATGCAGTATCACTAAATTTATTTGATATATCATAATACGTATTTGAATAATACGGAAATTTGTACCATCTATTTGTTTGTTTTCTTATGTAAAGGAATTTATACATTGAAGCTAAAGTTTGATCAGCCCATGCATCAGTAGTATTGTCTAATCCTGAAAAGAAATTCTCCATTGCTTTGTTTCCTTTTTCTATCCCTTTAGATATTTTATCACTTATGCCCCCAGCAGTTTTCTTCAACCCCTCCATAAAGTTAGAAAACGCATTATCCTTCATGGTATCACTAGCTTTATTTGCCAATGCTGCCCCAAATTTTGCTAAAGATGATTTACTTGATTCTAATACATCAGGTATTAACATGGCATTAGTAATAAGCGATGCCATTTGGCTGTTAGCAGCTATTTTAAATTCTTGCAATAAAACATAAGGTATTTCATCTGCTATTTGAGATATATTAGAATTTGTCCAATCAAAACCTCTAATAATATCAAACATATGAAAATTACTACTATTATTAGTAGAAGATTTCAATCCATCGGCTTTCTGCAATCTCTGATTTATATTTTGAGTAGTCTCAATAATATCTTTATATTTATTATTTGAAGGAGGTTGCGGATCCTTTGGTGCTGGTTTTTTTAATGCCATTTAAATATTTATAATCAAAATATTATTAAGACTCCGACATAGACGTTGCAGTAGAATTTATAGCATTTAACCAACCTTGTTTAGTCGAAAAAGTTGGTTTAGTAATTGTAGTACCCTGTGGATTAGGAGCCGAAGCTATAAGATTAGAACTATTATCTGATATTTTATTAGCTATAACTAATAACAATCTTCCGTTTTCTTGTAATTGCTCAAGCTGAGAACTTTGTATACTTATTTCTTGTTTTTGCAATTCTAATAATTTTTCTTGAATCCCAGTTTGGGTGTCAAATGAAAATTTAATTTTTTCTTCTAAATTTATTTCTTTAGTTAACTTTCCAAAATCAGAATAAACTTTATTAAAATTGCCTAATCCAGAAGTTAAAGTAGCTAATGGTATTATAACATTTTTAATTTGACCTATTAAGTTGGTGAAATTAATTTCATCAGAACTTAATGCTACTAATCCTTCTGAAAATATTGTTAAAGACAATCCTAATTCCGCTATTTTAGCGGAATCTATCGTTTCAAATCCTTTTATAAATGTCATTAAAGTAAAATTCTTAATTACATCTAATATTGAAACAGATTTACTATACATCGCTGAGAGTAAATCTCTAATTCCAAAACTTAAATCTGATAAAGAATATGCTACGCTACTAATTGTAGCATAATTTATTAAATTAAATTTTTGCACACCTTGAATTAAATTATCTATCAATTTATTATCAAAGTTTTTTAAATCGGACACACCTTTAATATAAATCATCAAACCACTTCCCAAAGAAGTTAATCCTTTACCAACAAAAGACAAATTTGATGCATCTACTTTATTAAAAACTGATATTCCTTCAGCTAAAGTACCCATTAACTCTAACATTCTAGAAATCATCGGACCTGCCTTCATTAAAGCAAACATTTTTCCCAAAAATCCTTCACTTAAATTTGATATAAACTTCATGAAGTCATTCAAAGCTAAATTTACCTCTTCTATGTTTATTCGTATATTCTCCCAATTAAATCCGACTGCAAATGTTTGCATACCATTTGCTAAAACATTTAATATATGCATCATTGTTGTAATTGGAATGACGCTAGCCAAAATAAAAGGTAGTGCCAATCCCAAAACCGTACCCAACTTTGTCAACATCCAACCAAAACTAAATATAGTGTCATAAGATTTTTTTAAATTTTCATTCACCAATTCCCAATCTATCGAATCCGCAAAACCTTTTATTCCAACAGATATTAAGTTCAATAAAACTAACAAAGGCATTATCAATACACCAGCAACTGCCATTAATGGAGAAGCTATTGTAAATAAAAATGCAAATTTAGTTAACATCCATGCAAATGATGTTAACGTTCCCATAGATTTTTTTAAATTTTCATTTATTAAATCCCAATCATAATTTCCACTAAAAGCTTTCATCCCAACTGCCAATAATCCCATTATTATCAATAATGGAACCAATACGACACCTGCTATAGCAATAAATGGCGAAGCCAATCCTAATATTCCACCAACAATTCCCATTAAAAATCCAAATTTCATAACCGCAAATGCGGATTGGACTATATTTGTTTGTATAACCTTCCAATCATAATCGCCAGACATAGATCTCATCGCCAACGACAACAAAATTAATATAAATGATATACCCATTATAACACTGCCACCAATCGCCAATAACACCGCCACAACAGGGTTTGCCACCAATGCGCCTATACCAGCCAATGCCAGCCCAAAAATCCCCACAGTGACCATAGACATGATTAATCCAACCATTATCTTACCCCACTGCATGTCAGCATATTGTTTAAGAGCAAAAGAAAGAGCAAAAAGCACTACGCTTATTAAACCGACAGTAATTGCTCCACCAATTAATTGGGCTTGTGGAATTTTAGATATTAAAAATATAACACCAACTACCGCACCTATAATAGAACCCATTTTTATAATAGATTCTAATATTTCAGCCCAAGGTGTTTCATAAATAGATTTTAACATTGGAAGTAACACCATTCCCACTACTAATCCAAATGCCCCCAATCCTAAAGAACTTTTTATTACATCATTTGGTTTAATAGTGTTCATCAAACGCATCAAACCATATATTGATAATATAATTGAACTTAATTTAAATAAACCTACTGTAAATGTTAACCAAGGCATTCTCGCCAATAAAATTAACATAGGTAATATAACAAAGGATATTACTAAAGAAAGTAATCCAAAAGAAATACTAGAATCTCTTAAATCGTTTGGTTTAACTTTTGACAATAAATGTACTACCATTATTAATCCACTAAAAATAACTGCCATTTTAAGAATAGCATTCATGAATTGAACTATTGGCATTGCTGCAAAAGCGTATAATAATGGTAAAACTAAAAATAATAATGTAGCTGAAAATAATGCAAATGATATTGATGCTGATTTTATATCAGATTGAATTTTAGCAAATTTTAAAAATGCAAATACAAATATTCCAACTGCTAAAGTGGCTTTTATCACGCCATCAACTTTAATATCAGAAGCTAATGACATTGCGGAAACAATAATATACACACCAGCAGCAAATGCTGCAAATCCTACAAGATTTTTAAATAAATCCATCCCCCCACCACCACCAGAGCTTGATTTTGAAGTATTTAAAGCTATTTTATCCAATCTATCAATAGCTTCTAAACGTATATTTTTTAAAGTTTTTAAAATTTTCTCATTAACCTCTGTTAATGTATCGAAACCTAAAGCCAACCATCCTTCAATACTTTGAAGAGCATTATATTGTCTACCAAGAGACATTATTTGCTGTTTATTATTAAGTCCTTTGTTTATAGAAGATAATATTTTTTCACTGACATCCGTCAAAGTTTCAAAACCTAATTGTAACCAAGTCTCTACATTTTCATAAAATTTATCACTTACACCTAAAACTTTTTTAAACTGTTCCCAGAAGAAATCAGCCTTCTTTCTTTCCAACTTTTCATCAATTGAATTAACACCAGAAATAACATTAGGAAGATTTTTAGAAGTCTGACCTTTGTTTACCGAACCCCCAGATTTCTTAACTAAATCTTCTAATCCTTGTATTATTTTGTTTAGTATTTCATTCTCTGACACTAAAATATTTAATCATTTGATATTCTTATTCTTGATTAGCAAATAATCTAGCATCTATTGCAATAGTTACACCATTAACTGTAGCATATTCCATCTCATCCTTTCTCAAAGATTCGATAAATTTTAAAATTTTATTATTAAATGTGACAGGAAAATTCTCGACAACAGAAATTTTATCTTTTGGGGAAGTATTACTTAAATCCAATTCTAAATCACCAAGTATAACCTTTTTTAAAAACTTTGCAATTTCTCCAACATATACAATTCCTACCGTATCAGATAATTCCACATCTTTTTTCCTTTTTAATTCAGAATATATGTATGAATTAAACTTATCATCATCCAATAATGATGGCACCTCAAGCTCTACACTTAATTTATTCTCCTTATCTTCAATAGTTGCAGACATTTCAGATGAAAAGATTAATTTTCTACCCAAAATATCATTTAAATTTAAAGTATGCTCCTTATCACCATCAGAAAAAGTAAATTTTTCTCCAAAAGATTGTTTTCTAAGTGATAAAATAATTGGAATTTTATCAGTAGCCAAAAAATCGTGTTTTTCTAAGCTATTTTGAATAATAACATCTTTAATTATATTCGAAATAGATAATCCAGAAAGCTGTCCATCCAAACCAGTTTTCATCAAATCCTTTTGCTGCTTAACTGATAACTGTTTAAATTGTAATTCCTTTTTGGCAGATGGAATATAAACAGATATCTTGGATGAATTGTTAATTTCTTGTAACTTGCTAATTAAACTTCCTGTAGACATATACTATAATTTATCTGATTTACATCATTTATCAATGAAATTTAGGTATGCTAGGCATAGAAGGCATGCTAGGCATTTTATAAGACTTATTAGCTTCTTCCTCACGTTTCATATCAGCATTATAAAAATTTATAAGATATCTACATTCTTCTGGAGTTATATTCATAAAGTTATTATAATCTAAATTTAATTTTTTAATCATACTATACATTAATTCATAATAACTTTTTAAATCTTCCGAAAATATATTTTTAATAAAATAAAATAATGTATTATCCAACAATCCCAAACCTATTCTTTTCATTCCATTATTTTTATTTTCAGATATAATAGCAATATCTTCAGATATACCAGAAATATATTTTATATAATTTAAAATATCTGTGGAAAATTTTGCAGGAATGTTTTCTATAAAATTATCTAGTTCTTCATTAGATAATTTTTTAATATCAAATTTTTCATCACCTATAGTAATTTCATCTATAACGTTTTTGTAAATATCATCAATATCTTCTAATAATAATTTTCTTGGTAAATTTAATTTAATTTTATAATTATCATCTTCTACATATTGTATAATATTATAATTTTTCATTTTATTAACAATATTATCTTTAGTATATGATAAAATTATACTAATAGAACCTTCTATTTCATCTGTAGTTGTTGTTATTTTATCACCTAAACTAATAATTCTAGCTTCTAATAAGATTAGAAATTTTTCATAATTATTAATTTCACTCAAAATACTATTATCTATTAATATTTCATTTAATAATAAATCAAAACATTCTAATATTACTTTATTATTTTCTGTTTTTAAAAATTTTAAAATTTCAAAAAATAAAAGGTTTTTAATAGATTTAATTTTAACAGATTTTTTGGAATATGGCAAGCTTATTTCATTATAAAATTCCATTTTAGAAAATTTGATATGTGTATTTATTAAAATGCCACACAACATCTCTTACTATAGCCTTTTCACCATCATAATTTAAAGTATCAGCAGTCACTGATACCGGAACACATTTTTCGAAATTGTGTATCTTTCTAATTTGTCTGTTTTTAGTTATTTGAACAACTTGTATATCTCTTTTTATAGAAGGTTTACCTCCACCTTCCAATAATCCTCTATAAGATGCAGCAATAATCCAAGGACGTATTAAACCGTCTAGAAAATCTAAATTTGTCTCTAAAAATCCTATACTTATATTTCTTGTAGCATAAGATTTTCTGTTTTCGGCAAATAATCCGCCTAAAATACCATAAGAATTTTCATTTGAAGTCCCCACTTCAAAACTTTCATCAGGTAATTTAACAGTTTGTGCAAAAAATAATCCACCAGTATCATTTTCTACTGGTTGAACTTTTGAATTTGTTAAATTATTCAATATACTATTAGATATGTAGAATTTATTTTTATCTACTTGAGTATATTTTTGAATTTCAGAAAATAATTGATCTTTGTTTTCGTCAAAAGAAATTCTCACTAACCATTGCGTAGTAAGAGGGATATCGTAATCCCTCTTACTTAATAAATCTAAAAAATGATTTACTATTCCGCCTCTAACTTCGATTGCCATTCATTATCTATTTATTGGATTAGTAAATGCGTATACTTCCCCGCCTAATCTTCTTCTTTCGAAAAAGTGATATGCAATGGAAGCTGTGAAACTAACTACACTTCCACTACCTTCAGCAGTTTGATATGCTAAATCGCCAACATTGCGTATACTACATCCAACTAATTTATATTGATAAATAGGATCTAATTTTTTATTCAATTGATTTAATAGTATATAAGAATTTCTATTAGCAATTGTACCCAACCCATCAGATCCAGTCCCAGCAAGACCAAATTGATTTCCGAATGTTCTAGTAGATTCATTCATTAATTTTTCTCTCAAGAATGAAGATTCTGAACAATAAAATTCAATTTCATATCCATCTGCACCGGGGAAAGTTACAGCAGCAGGCATATTAAAAGTTTGCCCAGCATATTTTACTTCGGTATTTCCAATTACTCTTCCGGGCAATTTTCCAGTTTTAGCGAATACTAAATCATCTCTACCCAAAACTAATCTATCATCACCAACTCCATCAATGTTGATATTTATAATTCTGAATAAAAAATCCCTACTAAAATCTTGCTCAACGGCTTTTATTAAGAAGTTATTAATTGTATTAGTGCTTGAATCCATATATATTATTTAGTTTAGGCTCCTATTATTTCGTTGAAGTTAGTCCCTGTCGAAGTTGCGTAGAAGTTTACCAAAATAAACTCAGCAGTTCTTACGGGTTTCAAATAGATATCAACAACCATTTCATTTTGATCTATGACAGATGGAGTATTGTTTCTAGTGTCACAGATGATTTGATAGTCATACAATCCTTGAGTATTCTTAGCTCTTTCAAAAATAGGTTCTAGTGTTGAAACTAATCTACTTCTAGTATAGACCGTGTTGGGTTCCATAATAAAATATTTCGTAGTTCTCTTTGTTGCTTTCTGTAAAAACAAGAATAATCTACGAACATTAATTCTATCAAAAGCACTAGGTTGTCTTAATAATGTTTTTTGTCCAAATATATTAAATCCATCGTTAGGGAAGAATGTTACAGGATTTACTGAAATCTTATATAACATATCTCTTTCTTTTTGCTTTGGTGTAATCGCTAATGCTAATATATTTGTTATCTTCCCTCTAGTAAACCCAGCTGGTGCATACCAAGGTTCGAAATTTCTATCAACATTTGCAATATCTGCGGCAATATAACCTGACATTGGAATCCATGTTGGAACACCTGTGAAAAAGTCATTTAGCTTAACCCAATTTCCATATGTACAAGAATAACTTGAATTTGCTCCTGCAAATAAATGCTTTAACGGGTTATAAATGTATTGCGAGAATGTTTTATTATGATCAGACAATGTTAATGTGTTTAAACCAGTAACAAATATATGTCTAAATGGATCCGCAATAAACATACAATCTCTACGAAGTTGAGTAACAAAATTATCAAATACATTGAATACCGTATTATAATTTGCTACAATATCATATTTAGGCTCCGAAACAGTTGTTGGTTCATTTTTAGTAATTGAATTTAAACCTTGCAATAATCCTAATGTGTATTGAGTGTCATCATAATAATCGACCTCATTCGCACACACACTTGCGTGTATTGTACCCAATCCGCCTTCTAAAACTAAATCTAAATCAAAAATTTCATCATTTTCAATTTTTCTTAAAGTTCTATCAATTTTAAATGGAACGTTTCCTATTTCTTTTGCCGCAGCAGAATCTCCGGAATATGACCCATTACTAAATAATGCATCAGCAGTTTGGAAAAATGCTTTATAATAATTGGAAGATTTATTATTGACTACAGTATCAGAAACTCTTTGGAAATTTAAAGCATCTGCTAGTGTAATGGTGTTTCCATTCACTCCAAGAATTGTTGTAGTCATAGTTTTAGAATCATCAGAATTATGTTTGATTTCTAAAGTATCACCAACACTCCAACCTGTAGAAGATCTGACACTAATTGTAGTAGATCCGGAATTCGCTGTGGTAGAAATGGTAGTAGAATTTAACTTCATTCCACTCCCACCAATCGTGTCAATTTGATTTTGAGCATTTAAAGATAAATCGTTTAAATGAAAACCTAATTGCGCATAATTATTTTCTTTAGAATCAATTAAAGTTTTAATTTTAATATTAGATAATACTCTGAATTTCCTCTTAGGAACTCCATTCACATCTAAATTGCTATTAGCTCCATTCTTAAAGCTTATATTATCATTAACCATCACATTAACAACTGATGATTTGGATGTAGTTGACTCTAAAAAGAATGATTGAGCAGATCCTCCATTTTGATTATTCAAAACTCTGAATGAATCTACAGATCCTAAGAAACTTCCATCAGAAGCAAAGTCTAATTTTAATGCATCTGTAGTATAAGGACTTACTCTTAATTTGAATACGCCTAAACATAAAGTGTCGTCAAATTTATTAGTAGATATATCAGCAAATCCATAACCTATTCTCTCTAATCCTTCCGATATACTCTTGTTATTTCTTTGACCAACAGCATCATTACTAGCTAATGGAAAATCCAACTTAGAAGTAGGTACTTTATAAGAAGGATTTAAAGAAGATCCTGTCATTAAAAAACCTTGAGAATTTACAGTAGTTCCTAAAGAATAAATTGATTGAACGCTTTCATGTGGACTATTTGGTTCAATATTAAAATTATCTGTTAATCCAATATAATGACCTTCGTATTTACTATTGACAGTAGATTGTATTTTATTAACAACAATTAATCCCGCATATCCAAAATCAGCAATACTGTTAATTGCAGTTTCTGAAGAATTTAAAGGATTGCCATAAACATTTTTTCCTGTCATTGCCCATGTATAATTTGTATTAGTAAAGGCACTTTTGTCTAATACAGATCTATATTCATCCGAAGTTAATTCGAAAAATTTAGGAGCACCCAATAATAAAGTACCTTTAGTAGTGTTATAATTATACGTTACATTAGTATCATACCCTAAAACAATATCATCTACTGCGACTTTTAATTGAGCAGATAATGTAGGATTAGAGGATCCTACAGCTTGTCTATATGATTCGATAGCGGATTTTAATATTGTACCATCTGATTCTGAAAATTTATCATATACATTTAAACCATTTGCACTCAATGTCGCATATTTCGCCGATAATGAAGAAGAAGCATTTATAATTGTTAATTGTGTGGGTCCAAAATTAGAAAAATATGAACTTGGCATTTTAGCTACGTTTCTATACACAGAAACGTTTTCATTTTCCTCTACAGACATTACAGGATATACTAACGCACCATATTTAGATCCATACCCCTCACCGACACCTTTACCATAAGGTAATCTGTTTACGAATAAATTTCCACTAGATCCATTTAATACTTGTCTAGCACTATAATAAAAATATCTTTCAGCAGGATTTGTTGGTATACCAAATACTTGTTCCAATTCTTCTACAGAAGTAATTTGAACGACTTCATCAGTTGGTCCTTTGTTGCAATATCCAGCTAAAAATATATTTGTTCCTGCTGGTATAACAGGTGATAACGTTAAATCGATTTCTCGTATTTCGACTCCGGGTGATTGTATAGTTCTTGCCATACTAATATTTAGCATTTTTCAATACTAAATTTTAATATGATATTAAATTTGTTTCTATTCTACTAAAAACAAACTGAAAAGATGTGTCTAATTCTCTAGGTTCTCTATGCGAATAATTTAATTCCGCCAAAGATATTGGAAATGCATTTTTGTAAACCCATTGTATAACAGGTTTTTCAAATTCGTCTAATGCTACTAATTTAAAATCAGAAGAATATCTTCCCAATCCAACATCATTCATCAACATATCACCCGAAAATATAGTAGATTTTTCATCCCTTAATATTTGAAGCCATTTATGTATGACCCAATAATTTTTAAATTCATTATCTATAGTAAAATTTATTGTAATTGGTTCATATGATGGTTTTGCATGAGAGGAAACATATATATTTGCTCCACCATATTTGACTTCAATTTGAGGTATCAATTCAGCAGGAACAACTGTTCCGTAAACTGAAAATTGCAAAGAATCGAACATTATTTTTTTTGAACTTTTATCATCTATTGTATTAATTCTTTTTAATTCAGTAGGTATACCCAATGTCAGAATAAATTTATCCGACCTAGATTTGTTTAGTAATGATTGTTTGAAAAAATTATCGCTCATATGGTTCTAACATTTTCCAACCAGAAATAATTAAATCATCCATATCTGGATCTTTATCCTTTTCCATACCAAAATATGTAGGTAAAGTATTCATATTATCATAGTCAGACTTTACTAAGTATTTAACTCCTAAATCTAATTCATTAATAACCATTGGTTTTTTATATTCATCTCTTTCCAAAACTTCATAATATCTTTCTACAATTTCATCATATAAAATCATTAATGCCCAAGCTAATGACATTACTCTGTCATCGTGACAATTAGCTTTCGCCCCCCAAATTCCGTTTTTATATCTTGTAAAATCTTTTAATTCTAAAACAGTATTCATATCATTAATGTGAACACTTTTAGTTTTTAACATCCAATGTCTTAAGTTTTCAATACATCTCCACTTTGTATTATGATGTGATATCATGCCTAATTGTTCGTTTTTTCTTGAAGCTTGTTTCAAACCCCAAGATACAATATTTTCATAATCATAATTTTTTCTTAAATTATCAACAACTTGTGCTCCACAGTTATTCCTTTCAATTAAAGCATACGGCCTCCCCCATTGATCTAATATATCAAACAATTTGGAAGAAAATTCAGAAGGGGATATTTTATTATTATTATAACATGCTACTTGAATAATATTTCTTGGTTCCGTAATATCTAAAATTTGTATACAAGAAGAATCTCTCCCCAAACCTTCGGCAATATCAACCCCAGCTACATAGCTCCTTTCATCATTCGGAGTATTCCATATTTTATAACAACCATCTTCTAATAGATATATAGGATCTCTAGCAGAAGATTTCATATTTTCAAATGCATCCGCATCTAATGCAGATTCTCCAACTTCGTCGAATTCCACTTCATATTCTCTTCTCCATACGTTAGCGTCTCCAATTGAAGCCATTGTATCTTTTTTAAATTTTTCGTCACGCCCCGGAACTTCATCCCATTTTATTTTCAAAGATTTCCAATTATTGGTGCCTCTCACAGAGGCATCATACAATTTATAAAATAATCCAGAAGTATCTCTTGGGGTTGATGCCATTATTATTTTTGATTTTTTAGAAGAAGAAATAATTGGATACACAGAAGCCCAAAATTCGTCTAATAAATTAGCTTCAATCCAATCAGCCTCATCAATAAACAATAAATTGGCCGAAGATCCACGACCAGCAGTTCCAGTTGTAGTTGTAATGCCTATTCTAGATCCGTTTGCCAATTCCATAGATTCCATTCCATAATAAGTTACAGGCGATTTTAACCAATTTGGAAGATTCTCATAAGCCATTCTAATTCTTTTAAATATTTCTTTTGCGGTAGATTCTTTATTTGCGACCAACATAATTCGTTGATCTTGTTGGAAGATAGCAGTCCATAAACAAAAAATTGTAGAAATTGTCGATTTGCCCGTTTGCCTGCTGAACAATAATAGACTAAATCTATTATCTCTAATCATTCTTAATGCTCTTTTTTGATATAAATGTAATTTAATTTTCTGTTTACCTTCATCTAAATTAATTATATAAAAATGATTTTCCGCAAAATGTAAAACGTTTTCAGAGCATAGTTGCATTTCCGCCAACATGTCTGGAGTATATTCGAACTCAGCCCCTACTGTAGGAAGATTTGGATTATTTAAATAAATTGGTTTTTTATTTTTTTTATCTACAGCCATAGCGATATTTACAAAAAAATTGTGAAGTTTTAATAAAAATCTAATTAAAATGACTAAATAGTTTGTAACTATGAGCAATAAATCTCTATTTGACAAACTATTTAATGAAGTAATGGAAGCTGGTCCAGACATGGAAGCGCAAACCGATGAAGATGCTTTGGAATTACCTCAAGGCGATGAAGGTGGCGATGAAATGGGCAGCGATGAAAGTTTCGGCGATGAAGGTGGCGATATTACGGTATCAATGAGTCGTTCCCAAGCAGAAGCATTAAGAGATCTTTTAGATGCCGCTTTAGGTGGTGGCGGAGAAGATGAAGATGAAGATTTTGGAGAAGAAGAAACTTTAGATATGGGCGGAGAAGGTGAAGAAGGATTGGGCGGTGGAGAATTGGGAGAATCACCAGCAGTTGAAACTCTAGAAGAACTTCCTACTCAAAAATATGTTGACGCTTTAACTGGTAAGAAAAATAAGGTAGAAGGCGCATTAGCTGCTAAAGATAATGCCGGTAGCGAAGGTTCTGGCGAAGTAACACAAGCTCATCCTTTAAAGAAAGCTTCATTGGCTTATAATGATGGGAAAGGCAAGAAACATCAAGTTGGTGGCAAATACACTCAACAGAATAAAACCACTTCATCTTATCTCAATCAATAAGTAAAAAGTAAAAATAGATAAACTAAAAAGGGGAGATAAATTCTCCCCTTTTTTATTAAATATATACATGGAAAGTTTTAGTTCATTCTTTTTTAATACAAATAAAAATAAGGATTATAGCAAAACTAAAACTCCTCATCATCAAACTCTTAGAAGAATAACTAATAGAGGATTAGGATTTAGAAATAATAACGAAGAAGGTATTAATTTTAAAGCAAAAAAATATAATCAAAATGATCACAATTTTGATAAATATAAAAATTTCCAAGACGAAAAACTTACTAATTTAGAAGCTGCTAAAATATGTTCCGAATATAATATAGATATAAGACATCTACCTAAAAGATTGGGTAATAGTAAGTTTGAAATTACAGGAACTCCAAACAATTATTATAAAAGAATCGTAAAAGACAATGTCTAATTTTTTTTCAGGAGCTGGTAACGGTAGTAATTGTTTTTCTTTGTACGACAAACAAAGATTGCAATGCGATATACAATTGATAAATGCATCAATTGATGAGATGATTAATTCAATGGGTCAACCCATTAATTATTGGATCAATACTACAACTTTAACTTCGGCAGATATGTTTTATGGGGAGGATACTACATCAGTGTATTCTGGCCCAACGCCAATTAAAATGCGTATTGAATTAAACGAAGCTTCATTAGCACTCAGTAAATTTGGATTTAATGCGGATGATGAAGTTACTTTATATGTTACTTATAACAGTTTCAATAAAACTTTTTCTGCTAACAATTATTACACAACAAATAGCATTTCTGTGGAACCAAAATCTGGGGATGTATTTCAAATGGTTAGTTATGGTTCAGACAGAATTAACGGAAGAGGGCCGAATTTTTTTATTATAACAGAAAGAAGAGATCAGGATATTAGTGGTGATATGAATGCACTTGGAGCACATTATGGATGGAGATTAAAAGCAAAAAGATTAGAATACAGCTGGCAACCGGGATTGCCACAAGAAAACGTAAACGAACAACTTACGGAAGATACTTTTTACGGTAAATTATCTAGTAATATTACCGGAGAGCTTTCTTCTGCTTCTAAAAATTATACATATTCTGCTGATAAATTCGGAAAAGATCATATATTAGATATGTCTGTAAACGATACATCAATATACGGAACATATGATCTAAATTAAATTATAATACTTTTTGGGGACCAGTATTTGTTACTCTATATACAGTGCCATTTTCTCTATGAATGAGAGAATCTTCCCCAGCAATTTGAACAGATGATGTAACGTTTTTCATATTAAATCTCTTAAAAAATGGCGTATTAACAGGAAAATCTGGTGGAAATACATCAGCCTTATAACCACCAAAATATACATAATTATCAGAATCTAAGTAACCAATCATAGTTTGATCTTTGACAGCATTATCGGAAACAAATATATCTATAGCATTATCAACCGTAGAAGATTTATCATAATTATAACATTGCGTAGGCGATGTGATTGCAATATCTATAATAGAATTTACTAAACATTGACCTATGTCAACTCCATTATATCCCCAAGAAAATAATCTGCCATCCTTTAATAATGCAAAAATTGTAGGGTTATCTTTTCCAGAAACTATTACCTTTTTAACATTTGACAATTCTTCTATTCTTTCAAAATTATTATATGTAACAGTAGAAGTAGAACCTTTTCCCATTTGACCAAAATTATCGTCACCACAAACCCATAAATAACCTTCTCGATCTATATAATAATTATTTAAATGTCCGCTATACAATCCATCAGATAATAAATCTGCATCGTTGATTTCTGATGTTACTCCTCCAAAACTTTTTTTACATATTTCAAATTTAAAATGTGAATGATTGTGCGATGCTTCTGCCACAGGCGCAGCACCTCTTCCCAGTTGTCCTCTGGTATTAGTTCCAGCTGACCGAATCTTTCCATCTTTAGTAATTATAGTGAGCAAACTAGAAGTGCCATCAGAAGCAGTTATGGCATAATCTTTAATCTGCCCAGAAAATTGTTTTATTTTAGTTGGATTTATAGATACCATAGCAGCAGCAGTTGCTCCACTTTTACCATAACCTATTCCAAATGCGCCATGTCTACTATACCCCCAAACCCATAAACTATCATCGATATCTAATGCGGCAAAAAATGGATAGTTTGTCCCAATTCTTTTAAAAGATTTAAATTTAACTTCTTTTTCATTTTCTAAAATAATAGTTTTTATAAATCCAGCAGTAGATTTATTTGTCATGTTTCCTATTCCAAAAGCACCTCTAGAATTATTATTATAAAATACGATATCTTTAGAAGAAGATCCTGTATTAATATAACCGACTCTATCGCCAAGAGTATCTGTAAAATATAAATAATTAGAATCTTGATCTAAATATAACGCCATTGGCTTCCAATTTATAACACTTTTTGTAGTATCTAAATTTCCTTTCACTGATCCTGAAAATAATGATACATTATTTGGAAAATCAGTATTTGATTTGACAATTACATGACTCGTTTGCGAAAGTATATATAAATTTTTTCCTATAGCCTCAATTGAGGCGGGGTTTGGGACACCAGCTAACGATCCGACTCCATATTTTAAAGATTTTCTTGCAGGAGCACCAATAATAGTATCCACCTTTTTTGTTCCAGACAACTCTACAGTTCTAATAGAATTACTATTATACTCAGCTATATACAACATATCACCAAGTAATTTTATACTCTTTCGAAGTTTTCCAAATTTAGCATTCAATCCGTTAGTAGCATTTTGATAGCCTTCAGACGATCCAGCAATAGTTGTAACTGGATGATTTGGTGTCGCAAAATCAACTTGTCTTATAGCAATGCTATCCGAAAAATACAGTTTTTTAGTGACTTTATCGTATGCCATTCCTGTAGGATATCCTAAGTTAGCCTTTAATGCACTTAAGCTATCAGCAGTATTTATAACTCCCGTACCAGCAACTGTTGTCACAGGATAATTGCCACTTAAAACTATTTTCCTAATACGTCCCGTATCTGAAACAAATAATGCAGAAACTCCATCATATTCAATTTGCACAGGTGCCAAAAATTTAGAGCCAGTTCCAATAGGACCATCCAAAAAACCGCTTGCCCCCGTACCAGCTATAATACTTAAACTAGGAGTAGTTGCCGTTAAATTAATCATCTTAATATTAAAATTACCAGTATCTACTATATATAATCTATTATCAATAAATCTTAATCCCCTAGGATCTTTGAAGCTAGCTTTAGACAAAATACCCGTAGCATTACCAGCAGCACCAGTTCCAGCAAATTTAAATGCGGATACTATTCCAGTAGTACTGTCGATAACAATTTTTTTAATATTAAAATTTGCAGTATCTGATACATAAAATGTATTATCATTTTCCCCTCTGCAAATATCCGTAGGAGCATTAAAAGCAGCAGCAAGATAAACATCCCCAGCAACATATGTTGAAACGGCAGACGTGGAAGTGTTTAATGTTCTGATACATTTATTTTCAGTATCCGCAATATATAATGTAGATCCATCATTACTAATTGCTAATCCAGTCGGAGTATTAAATCTTGCATTTGTTCCTATTGCATCTGTAACACCAGCAGCTCTGGAACTTCCAGCTATAGTATTTACATACCATTTATCTGTAGGTCTTTCTAATTCAGTCGTAGTTAATTTTCTAATTCTGTGATTATCTGAAACATACATTATGTTTCTATTTGTGGGATCTATTACTATTTTTCTGGGGGAATGAAATCTTGCGGTATACCTTTCGCCATTAGCATCACCACTTAATGCTACAGTTCCCCTTTGAATACCAGATACACCAGCTATTATAACAGTATTTTTATCAGTATCGTTTTTAATTCTTCTGATATTATGATTTAAATTATCACACACATAAATGTCCCCAGTACTTAAATCTTGTGCTATACCATTTGGAGTATTAAATCTGGAAGCACTTCCAGTTCCCGGAATTCCACCTTTTTGTCCATCTGTAGCATTGTTATTAGCTGTCGGGCTTCCTGCAATGTCTATAACATTACCCAAATAATCTATAAATTTTATTTGATGATCACATGAAACTATATATTGTTCTTTTACACTAAGACCATTCACATTCGATGATGGAATACCACTCAACTCAACTTTATTAGATATAATATCTGATGGTAAAGGAATGGCAGATAATGGATTAATATATCTAAACTCAATTTCAGGAATTATTTTTCTAATTCCCCCATTTTTCGCCTCTGCTATCACTATATAATCCCTATCATTAGAAATAGTTATACCTCTAGGATCTATATATGCAGTAGACAACTCACCAACATTAGTTCCACAAACCCAAATATCACCCCCAGCTTCGATGTCTTCGTCTGGATATACTAAAGCTACGCCACTACTAACATTCCAAGATAATGCGCCTATAGAAGCTGTTTTATTTTCATCTAAATAATCGCCTCCATAAGGGGCATATTTTTTAGAATCTTTATATCCATCATATAATTTCCAAAAAGGAACTCTAACATTTAATGTAGGTATTACAGTAGTAATAACAGAACCTCCGAATTTTGATGGATGCAAATTACCCCAAGCAATAACTCTATTATCATTAGTCAAAGCTGCATATCCACTAGATGCCTGTGATAAATTAGCCAAATATTTAATATAGCCCTGTTCAACAATAATAGTCTTTTCGGGAGAATTAACTACCCAAGATTTTAAATTATTATTAAAACTAATATTTGCCATATCCGGATATGGCAAATTTTCAGGATCTACATTATTAAAATTCTCCGGTGAAATTCTTTTTCGCACCCATTTTTCATCCAAATAAATTATAGTACTTCCACTAATAGCGTCTACATTTGATATAGATAAACCATTTGAATCAATATCCAATCCACCATTTGGTTTAATTATATTACCTAATTTATCAGTAGTAACTGCTTTATCTACTAACTTTACAGTAGATACAGAATTTGAAGAAAGTTTATCAATAGTAACTGAATTCGAAGCTAATTTTAAATCAGTGACAGAAAAATCATTCAATTTATCAGTAGTAACTGCTTTATCTACTAACTTTACAGTAGATACAGAATTTGAAGAAAGTTTATCAATAGTAACTGAATTCGAAGCTAATTTTAAATCAGTGACAGAAAAATCATTCAATTTATCAGTAGTAACTGCTTTACTGTTAATTGAAGCGGTAGTGACTGTATTATTTGCTAAATTAATATTATAACTTTTACTAGGATCAAAATAAGCGGATACTTTATTATTTAAGTTAATATTATTAACTATAAAATTTTCAATATTACTTAATCTTGTAGAATATGTAGATAACCCTTGATACAATGGGAAATAATCTCCTCCCGATAATTTTGCCACTTCATCTAATTGATTTATTCTTTTATTCGCCATAACCTTATTTATATCTTCCAATATACATTATTATCAAATACTATATAATCATCATTTTCAATATTAACATATTCTGATGTAACATTTAACTTAGCCACGCTACTCCTCTGATCTGTCGAAACATCCATTATGACGACATAATACTCTCCAGTATCAAATAATTGCAAATCATTTTTATAATATATGGAATTAGTTTCCGAATCAATACTTCCGGTGTCAGTTCTCATCCATTGATACGTTAATGTAGACGATGAAGTAGTTTTTATAGAAAACTGAATATTATCACCCACTTGTTTTTCAATAGGATATCCTAAATATTGCTTCCCATCAATATATAATGGATTTTTTAATCGTATTATTACATTATAATTTATTCCACCAGATAATGGAAGTTTATCCAGTCTAACCTTAGAATAATCTATAATTTCAATTATAGTTGTATCCAAAGGTAATATATCAGAAATTATTTCAGACCCCACAATTATACCTACAGTGCATCCTATATCCACAACATAACTGGTAGTGGATGTTTCAATTGAACTGTCAATATAACTTACATTAACTAAAGAAGGATTTTTAACTTTAGTAGGACTTAAAGTAAAGTTATAGTTACTCCTATCTTTATATGTTTCATTTTGAAATGCTAATAATCGTACATTTGATGGATCTAAATCTATGGGCGAAGTTATATTATAATCATTCGAATCCAATGATAGAGATTTTCTAAGTGGTGTAAAATTTGAAATGTAATACAACGCCTTTCCTTTAATAATTCTAAGATTAGATATATAACCATTATAATAACTCTCAGTCGGAGAGCATCCTATAAATAAATTATAATTAGTGTTATTAAAATTTTTATCAAAAAGACCACTATTCAACAATATTCCATCTACAAACAAATATACAATTCCAGATTTTCTAGTTACTGCTATATGATACCAAGTGTTCTTAATAAAATTAAATGAAGCACTAATATTGGGTTCTCCAACTATTACTTCATTAAATGAAAATCCAGTGTTTGCAATGTTTAAAGACCAAGTTCCAGAAGCTCCATCTCTTGTTTTCCTATTTGTCACAATTCTAGTCCCCCCACCATCTGGAAGATTATTCATAATATAAGCTTCAATAGTAAAGTCTTCGGTTCCAAATGCAAAAGCACTAAGATTTGTAGGTCTTTGAAATATTTCTATATATTGTGATTGAGATGAATCAAAATATCCTGCTGGTAAATAAAAATTTGATGTATACAATACAGAACTTGGAACTATTTGCTTACTAATAGTAGGTGTTTCATATTCCAATTTACAAACTTCTCCGCCTCTATTTTCATAAAATTCAACTTGTATATCATAAAATACGTTTGCGGTAAGGTTAATTGTGCCTGTAGTTGTTATAGGAGCAGTTATTATCCATTTATCTATAATTAGAACACCATTTACCCACACCCTAACCCCATCGTCATGAGTAATATGAAATGTATAAAGTTCTGTTGTTGTTGGCTTTATATAACCTTTCCACCTCGCACTGAACGAATCTCTACCTCCATTTACAAATGTACCAGTTCCCCAATTTGAATCACTATTAATATTTTCAATTACGGTAGATGATGGTGCTCCTGTTAATTCTTTATTATCCCAATATGCCGCAAATAAACCTGTTCCAGTAGTATTAGAAACCATACGCGGGCCACTAGGAGTACCACTTAATGTCAAATTATATTTATTGTCACTATTATCAAGAAACGTATCATCCTGTAGTGTTAACAATGAAGTCGAATAACCTGTTCCTTTTTCAGAAATTAATTTTGAATATAAAGAAGGTTTTGTAAATGTTGGAGAACCCTCATAAAGAAGCTTGTCTGATATTCTAAAATTTGATATATATCCTTTAAAATTGGATTCCGTAATTGAACTAAATGGTGTAAAAGTTTCAATAGAAGGTGTTCCGACTATCGATAATGATTTTGCTGTTAAACTATTGTCTATGAATCTATTACTTTGCAACGTTAACAAAGAAACGTTTGACGGAATAGGGTTTACTACATTTCCTGTTGCGTTTCCATTTGTTGATGTGGTAAGTGGAATAGTGCTTGGTTTAAATTCTCCTGTGTAAAGAGCTTGTCCTTTTGTTACTCGGAGGTCGGAAATATATCCACTTAGAGATACGTTTGCACTAGTATTATAATTACTACCAATCATAGGTCCGTATGTAATTCCGGGATTAATTGTCCCCCCAGCACTACTATTAGTGTCAACTATAGTTCCATTTAAAAATGAATATAAGTTATTACCTGAGCGCACTAAAGCCACATGACACCAAGTGTTTAACGGAGGATTTGGTGATTTAACACTTTTATTTGTTGTTCCAATGTATATATCAGAACTTGTAGTGGTATCTGTAACATAAAGAACTACACTACTGGTTTGAGCAAGTTTACCATCAGTTTGACCACAATATATAATTGAGGTTCCTGCTTTCATTTTATACACCCATGCTTCAATAGTAAAATCTCCATCTCCAAAATGTAACGAATCTATATTTAAATCTAATGTTAATTTCGAACTGCCATCAAAATACCCACTCCAACCATTTGTAGGAGTAGGCCCACCAAAAATATTTCCAATCGCTAAAGTATAAGGCGCATCTGAAGTCGATGCTGTTCCAGATTTATTAAACGTTCCAGCAGATTGTCCATTTATATAATAATTTAAATTGCCTGATGCTAAAGAATCATCCCACATTATAGCAACATGAGACCATGTATTGGCAGTTAACGAAACACTAGAACTGCTGTTAGATATTGGAGCTGAAGCTGTAATTTTACTTCCTATAATAAATTTCGACCCATTAGATATCCAAAACCCTAATGTTCCATTGTTTTGAAGAATTATAGACATTCCCGGTTTACTAGAAGAATTATAATTTGTGTCTAATAATGTTTGATCTGTTCCTATATCAGTAGGATATATCCAAAATTCAATAGTATATTTAGAATTTTTAGTATGTAAGAACTTCCAATCAGAATCTTTTCCAGCACTTAAATATCCAGTACCATCAAAATACGAACTCCAACCTAAATTTGTTATAATTCTAGAAACTTTAGATGTATCTGGAACAGAGACTTCCGCATCAACATTAATTGTATTTGCGATAGCAAGTTTATCAATTCTAAAAGAAGTAAGGTTTATAATTTCAGATATAATAGAATCATTAGGAATTCCGATAGATTTTATTTTAGCACAAACTAATAATGAAGATGTGTTAAAAGTGGACAATATATTACTATTTGTCAATGTACTCACTAATAAAGAAGATATAATTGTATCTATTAATATCTCAACATCAATTTGAGTAGCAGTAGCATCATAAAATATTTCAAATTCAGTATCACTAATAATTTTAGTTATAAATGAACCATCTGGTATATTTGGACCACTAACTCTCATTCCAACACTTATACCATCAGTACTTTGTACCACAATTACCTTACTATCTTTTGTGGTTTTCGCTAACATTCTCTTCTTGGAGGCAAATCTAACAGTTACATTAAATCCATCATCAGAAGCAACATTACTAACAATTACAGTGTTGAAATCATCAATTCTAACCACCACTGTATTTTTAGGAAATAAACTTGTAACAACATCCATCCCTAAAAATATGCCAACTGTAGATGGGACTTTTATCGTATTACTATTTTTTAATACAGTACAATTATCAACATTTGAAGCAGGTATTATATCCGCTACAATATCATAAACCGCTCCACCCTCTACTGTGTTGTTATTAATCCTTATTGTTGTAGGACTAATTAATTCCGTTATTTTAGAATCTATGGGTATTTTAGGACCCGAAATTCTCATTCCGGGGACTAAATATGGAGTTTCCGTAATAGTTAAAACATCCGTATATTTAGTAACATCAACTCTATTTATTGTAACTGATGTCGATAAATTAGCTATACTTTTGCCGGTAGACAATGCAAGTGTGTTTATCCCAAATGTACTTTCATCAGTAATTGAATTTATTAAACTTGACGATAATATGTAAGGAAGTTGTGTCGTATATGAATATATTGGACCCGTATCTGTCAATATTTGATTGATTTCAGGGTTATATATCCTCATTCCAGTACATAATTTTTTAGCAGTTTGCCCTAAATTAACCCATTTTTTATCTATAGTTACAGTACTATTATTTTGTATAGTATCAATATATGCAGTTGTTATAAAATTATCATCAAATTTTATAGTACTATCCAATACAACTTTAGCAGTTTTACTTATAGAACTTACATTTGTGATATTAGTTATTACGCAATCGTAATCTCCTACAAAACTCCTGTTTACAATAGGTTCAAAATATACACATGTTAATACATTTACATCTGTCAATGTGGTTAATGTATCCGGTATTTCTACTTTATTTTTTCTCCAATAAAATGTAGCTGGATATGCTCCACTAATTTCACATTTTAATGTTAAAGTTCCATTAGGAATTATTTTAACATTTTCTGGATCTTTAGTTACTTTTATAGGATAAATTAAATCTAAATTTACTTTATTTGATGTTATAGAAGTTTTTGCATTTGAAACTATGCAATAATATTGTCCTAATTTTAATTCAGTTACATCAAAAACAGTTAAACTTTTTGTAAAAGTTAACAAAGATTTATTTTCATAAAACCACTCTACTGTTGGACTCCCTCCACCTTCATAATCTATAAAAAATACAGCATTTTCATTTCTTTTTACAAATAATGGACTTGGTTGTAATGTTATAGCCAAAGGAGCAAATACTTGTAAAGTAACGATATCACTCTTAACGCTACCTGCTAAATTTGTTATTAAGCAAAAATAAGATCCACTGTCATTCTGAGATGCATTTTGTAATTTTAAATTTGATGAAGTTGCTCCAACAATTGGAGAATTATCTTTAAACCACTGATAAGTTATTGGCCTTGTACCTCTAGCAAAAACTTCGAAAGTGTAATTATCTGAATATTCTATCACCCCACCTACAGGTTGTTTGATTATTTTAACATTTTTTACGGAGCCATATCTTATGTTAGATATCCCACTAAAATGCTTTAACCCTGTAAAATATCCTCCCATATTATTATGCTACATTAATAACTATCCAAGAACTACCATCATAAACAAATTTAGAATAATTTGTCACATTTTGTAATAATACACCATAGTAATCATTTACTTGTACTACGTGCCCGCCACCCGGTAATCTATAAGATACTTCATAAATTAATCCAATATTATTTGAATTAATAAGAGGTAAATTTAAATTTACAATACAATTATCAGCACTAACTGCCCAAAATTTCGGAGAATCGACATTTAAACTTAACGTCGTGTTTATGTTATAATAAACAGCTGTTAAATTTACGTATGTCGATTTAGGTCTTTGCCATTGTGATGAATTAGCAGTTAATGAAGTATAAGATTGATTCCAATTACCAGATGTATTTGTTAATGCTGTATAAGACTGGTTCCAATTCGAAGAAGTGGCAGTTAATGAAGTATACGATTGATTCCAATTACCAGATGTAGTTGTTAATGCTGTATACGATTGATTCCAATTACCAGAAGTGGTCGTCAGTGCAGTATACGATTGATTCCAATTACCAGATGTATTTGTTAATGCTGTATAAGACTGGTTCCAATTACCAGAAGTGGTCGTCAGTGCAGTATACGATTGATTCCAATTTGAAGAAGTGGCAATTAATACTGCATAAGATTGATTCCAGTTAGCGGAAGTATTTGTTAATATAGTATAAGATTGACTCCAATTAGAAGAATTGGCAGTTAATACTGTGTATGTTTGATCCCATTTAGCGGAATTTGAAGTTAATGTGGTATATGATTGATTCCAATTACCAGAAATTGACTGTAGATTATTTAAAATTGGGGAAACTATAGATCCCTGTACTACAAGATCATCAACCGTAGTTATTCCACTAACAGATAAATTTTTACTTAATATAAAATTTTCGGATGCACTTAAATCTAATCCAAATTTTATATTAGTTTTATTAATTTCTAAACAATCATCTTTTAAATTAGAAGAAAATTTAGCAATAATATTATTCGTTGACGAATTCTGTTTTACAGATAATGTCGGACTAATAGAACTATTATTATTTGAAATGTTTATATAATTATTTGATGAAATATAATTAGATACAGTTAAAATCCCAGTAACATTTAAAGCATCACTTATTTTAGTTTGAGGGGTATTTAAAAATACCCCATTTGCATATGATATTGTTAATGTGTTGTTCCCATTTCCCAAAACTACAGAATCTGATAAAATTGTTTCAGTGGAAGTTCCGGATAATTGAGTTATATACAATATATCTTCCACTGTCATCTCTCCAACAACTTTAGCATTCCCACCAACTTCAAATCCATCTTGTATTTTTGCGGATAATAATTCTATCCCTGAACTTGCGCTTAATACCCCATTTACTACAAAATCTCCCTGAAAAGGTTCTTCTCTAGAAGCAATTGGATCCGTAGCACTATCCGGAAATCCTATTGTAGGAATCGAATGGTGATTTTTTCTATGTAATTTATCATGAAATCTTGCATTTCCGGCCATTCTATTATTTATAGAAATAAACCCAATTTAATTAATAATGACATATTGATATTATTAATTTGATATAATTTATAAGTACTGATAAATAAAATATATTCCAGATTCATTTATATATCAATTGAACGAATCTAGTTCTTGGGCATAATTAATTTTAAATATAAATATTCTTGTGTATAATAATATATCACATTTTTATGTTAAAGAGCTTTTTGATTCTAGTCATGACGTAACATGGTCATTTCAGTACAGCTTATCGGGCAACAATAAAACTGACGGAGGATTTACTACATTTTTAAAATTATCTTCGCAAAATGCAGAATTAAATTCCGGTGGTGGTGGCGCATCTTTGGGTGTCGGATCAAAAGATGTGATTAATAAAATAGATAATATTTTATTTTGTGTGGCAATTGATAGTACGGGTTTATTTGGAACTAAGGCAACATTTCCTACTGGTTTAAATGCTCCTATAAAAAATAGCATGATTATAAGATTATTCAACGATTTAATTTATTTAACGGCTTTCCCATTATCTTCGGTTGGACTTGATGGATTAAATTTGAATAACATATATAACACTATAAGAATAAATTACACAAATATAGGGGAAACTATTAATATAGCAAAATTAAACAATATTACTAATGAATACGATACGTTTTTTTCATACACCACAAATTTTTCTAAAAAACTAAACGACCCAGTTCAAATAGGCTTTTCACACACATCGCCCATATTGCCTATAAATTTAAAATCAGTATTAACTTTAAAAGATATACATGCCCAAGGTCGATATGTATTTCCAAAATATGATAATTTATTTGAAAAAATTTATGATAAAAATGGGAATTTTTTATATTATCTAAACCCTGATGGAGAAATATTATATAGTGATTCGGAATATAAAGAAAAATTAAAAGAACAAGTTGATTTAATTGAAACTTCGGAATAATATGATGAAATTGGTCTCCTTAAAATAAGGCCAATAGAACTACTTTCGCAGAAAGTGATGTTATAACTATAAAGAAACTTTAATATAAGTGTTCTTCAACTTTTATATCATGCAGCATTCCATGATATCTGGCATCTAAATATTTTTGAAACTCTATAGGCTTAATCCATTTAAGATTTCTATCTAAGTCTAATTTATGAGACAACTTATGGTTATTAATATAATGCATAGCTTCCAGAAGACAAAGCCATTTAGCATATGTAGATAATGACATATTAAACTTTTCACCATTGCTTAATTTTATATATAATTGTTTGTTCATATTAAAAAGTTTTTACTAATATATGATAGCATAATTGTGTTTATAATATCCGAAGATAAATCAACTTTATTGATAGCTAAAATAGATAAGCTTGATATAAGGTTATCAAAAACTTTTCTTATTGTCAAATTTTTTATATTATCCTCTTTATTTTCTGAGATAAATTCATCTCTAATAGTATTTAAAATACTAATTAAAACTTCTATTCCGGACATGGTCTTATTAGATTTCAACGAATGAAGCTCATACCAATCTAATAATTTTTTATCTTTCAATAAAAGAAATATTTTTATCTGCTTTTTCAATTCATCAGTCTCACTAGAATCGATATCTACATGTGTCAAGTTTGGCTTAACGTGTTGCGCGTTTAATAATTCTTTAGATTGAAATTCCATATTATTCAGCACTTTGTTTTATTTTTTCAATAGCTTTAATAAGCTCCACATCTGCCGCATCATTGTCTATAGGCTCCGTCGTTAAAAATGTCTTAACGTCGATATTAACAAATACATTTTTATTACATTCCAAACACTTATAATCATTATTTGAATTTAATTTTATAGGAATAAAAACTTTATTTTCTTTATGGCAGGGACAAGTTACCTCCATTCCTTGTTTGGAAAACTCCTTTATCTTTTGAAGTTTAAGGTTTTCCACGTAAAGATATACAATCTTTAAATAAATTTGATATAAAATTATTTGAATAACTGTAGATAATAAAAAATATTTAAAAAAACTATATATGTCATTATATAATAATAAAGATACAGTTAAGCTTACAATAAATAACGCCGAAAGGCTTCTCAAAATATTCATCTATTTAATATATCATAATTAATATATTTTTCAATCAAACATTTGTAAATATCTAGGCAATTCTTTCAACAAAAAAGAATTTATAAGATGAAGAGAATCTATACTCTTTTTAAGAGCCATTTTCTGAGGTTTAGTTATGGAAGGATTTTCTAATGCCTTTTCAAAATCATTTCGCATCTTGATGGTTTTCTCCACCATATCTCCAGTATCACGTATAATATTATCTATCTCAAAAGGAATCTGAGGTCTAGCATTTAAACTCCCAGATTTGGACATACTCTTGCTATTTCCGACCACGGTTGACATTTGACCATGATCCTCGGCAGCTTTCCCTATTCCCGTTATTTGTCTATCAGAATCTGCCATTATATACTCTAATAAATTTTTCTTCATTATAACTATTATTTATTAATTATACACTAAATAATTACATGATACATCTATACGAAAAAACATTCAAAAAAGTTTTATCAGAAGCAGATGAAATGACAGATCTCGATGCGATGTCTAAAACTTTAGACACAAAAAAGTCTGGCGTAACACCAGAAGATTTAGACGCGCAAACTCCAGATGATGGTATTCAATCTCAAGACAATGAATTAGTAGCTCACAATCAGCACATTAGTGCTATGCAGCAAAAAATGATTGGAGAATTGAAAGGATGGATTGATGAGTTGCAAAAATTTAGCAATTTCCTAAATGGAACTCACGAACAATCAATGCAAAGTAGATTAAAAAATTGTGCTCCAGATTCCTTATTTGATAAAATTAGGATTGCCGAAACCAAGAAAATAGCCAGAGTATCTATGGAAGTAGTTTCCTTAAATGAAATGTTGAAAGGTTATTTAGCAAATTCCAAAGATCCCAAATTCTTGGGGGTCTAAAAATTTAAATTATATTTTTTTAATTTTAAAACACCTTCATCTCCGGTGAATGTGTTTTTTATTATCCATTCTGGAGTTATGTGCTGCATGTAACCCAACATTGCAATGTCATTAAAATCCTTACACAAATTTCCTATTTTTTTAGGCCAAATAAATACATTGTACCCTTCTTGCAAAAGTTTTATGGATTTCACATAAGATGCTCTATCTTTATGTTGCGAATCTAATACCCATACAATATTATGAAATGGATATAATCTCAACTGGTCATGTTGAATTCCTTTAAAAATTTTATTGCTATTTTCCTGAATACCTCCTATAGCTACTCCATTTTTAATAAAAGTGGAATCAAATGGACCTTCGAAAACAAAAATATTATCGTAATCGCTATCAATATTATTATAATTAAATAGGCAAGAATTTCCTCCAATTTTTGTAAGATACCTTATTCCAGTATCAGTCAAATCCCTAGACTGATAGGTTAAAACCTTATCCCTCTCATCAAAAAAAGGTATAATTAATCTATTTTTATGATATTTGTCGTCTAAAGAAATAAAATATTTTTTTGGCCTATTAACAGCTACGTCCAACTTTCTTTTCTTTAAAAATTCCAAAGCTAGTTTGACATGTTTATTATTTCTATAATAATCCAATTGATTGTTATCAAACAAATTAATTTCATTCAAAGGTAAATCAGGAATTTCTATGGGCTTTTTTTCTTCAATAAAAACCGCATTTGAAGATGACACCGAATCTCCAGAACAAAATAATTTATAATCAGCTAGTAATTGTATGAAATTTATATTGGATACTCTCAAAATCCAATCAATTGGCGGCATCGTAACAGAACAATTTAGACAAGATATTCTGTTATATTCAGGAACATATGCACACCTTTTCTTTTTACCAAAAGAATTACCCTCCCTACATAATGGACAACATCCTACATATTTATCATTATCTCTATTATAAGATGAATACGGAGATAACTGAAGAAACTTATATGATATATATTCTCTTGGAAACTTCATCAAGAGATATCATGCCATAAATGGCTAAAAATTCAAGTTTAATGGAAGATTTCTTTACTGGTAACATCCTCATTAGTCTCAGCATCAAGGATTTTAATTAAACCTTTTCTTAAAAAGACTCCAGAAGATGGACAAGTCCAAGAAGCTTCCACATAAATTCTATTACCAATCCTTCTCTCTGTAATTACAGGTTTTGTAGGATTTCCACTAATAGGAGATTCGATGATAATAGGTCTTACAATATTCATATATTTATTTATCAAAAACCCTCACTCTTTCCACCAGTTAATACTAATTTTGTAACAGCTGATGATAAAGCATCCGCTTGTAACTGACTGTTTGCCTGAAATATACATACCGGAACTTCATTCATATCATACCCTATAATCATAAAACATTTTAAAAATTCTTGATTCATAGCGACCAATGAAGACATTTCTATATCTTTCATGTTGCTATTTTCCCTTTCCAACATGTCTTGCATTATAACCCTAGACAATAATTTTTTAATTTCATCAGATTGATTTTTTTCAGACGTTGGATTTAAATTGCCCTTTTTAAGAGGTTGTTTAGGCTTCCTCTTTTTAGGAATTTTTTGAGGTTTTTCTGATTCATTATCCATTTAATTTTTCTTTCTTTTTATAAAAAGGACTATTCTCTGAAATAGTCGGAATTCCCTTATCAATTAATGTTTGAACTATAACTTCAATAGACTCAGTATTAATTGAAAAATTTTTAGGAAAATAATTCCCACCATCATTAAATTCAAACATTATATCATTATTAAAATCTTTATTATTATAACATGTTACAAAAATAGAGGTATTTCCCGGATCAATTAATACAGTCCATCTTCTAAAATCTTGAATTCCATAATTTTGAAAAACTCTCAAAACTCCGAATTTATTATCTTTTAATCTTTTAATAAAGTACCCCGGAGTTTTAATTTTATTCTGTTGCCTCTTATTCATAATAATTAATTAACTAAAGCAGTAGATACGTATTTCACTATGTAGTTATCACGACTAACATCAAATTCAATTATTTCATTTTTAGTATTTAATGAAACTAATACATCTTTCTTATCATAAGATGAAATGACTCTAAATGGCTCAAATGAAAATGAAATCCAATCTTTAATCTCAGAACCATTAAATGAATCGGCTATTACAATCTTATAAGAATCTATATTTCTCTTACTTCTATCATTTAGTTCAGAAATAATCTCTCCATTTTCCGTTTTAATATATATCTTATTACTATCAGAAAGAGTCAAACTGCATTGAATTAATGTTTTCAAAACATCTGATTTGATTACAAATTTATTATCGTAAACACAATTTAATAATTTATCTTCTTTAAAAGAAGGTATTTTTATTTTCCGCTCTTCCGTAAGAATATGGATAAAAGATAATATATTTCTATTATAACAAATGCTATTTTTCGTTATAGCCAATTCAAATGTTTGATCTGGAATTTGTTTCAGCTTTGATATTAAAATTCTAACATCTTTGATTCCTAATTTATTATCATCAAAATCCCCAACTACATCATTGGTGGAACAATAAATCATATTTTTAGATACATCACCATTTACAAAAGTGTGTACCTTATTATTACCTAAAAATAATACACAAATATTTGATATCTTTGTTATAGGTAATAAAAAATTCTGTATGAAATTATCACGATTCAGTATCTTCAGCTTCATATTGAATATACTCTAACAGCTGAGATAGTTTTTTGTCAATATTATTAATTTTACCACACAAATCATCTATTTTCTTTTCTAAATTTAAACTTATCTTACTGTTATTGAAATCAAATTCCATCTGATTTGGATCGTTTGGAGCAGGTGGCAGAGGGCTTATTCCACGGTCTATATAAGCCATTTGCTGCGGGGGTTGATGATATTGTAATGCAGGCTGCTGAACGGGTGATTGTTTTGGAATTGCTGGAGTTAAAACTGATTCAGCAATAGCCTTAAATTTTTCTTTTCTAGAATCTAAATGTTGATTAGTGGATATTAAACTTTGATCGTATTTGCATATATCACTATAAGTTTGACCTACAAAAATTGTCAAAGCTTCCATAGTTTCTTTATCCATCATATTATCATGGCTCATACATTATATACAAAAAACCCCTAACTTTTCAAGTTAGGGGTTAATTTGCTAAACTAAAAATTTAGTTTAATCTTCTTGCAGTAACCTTTCAATATCATCATCATCCAAAACGTTTGAAATTTTAGATGCCACGGCAGCAGATGGCTTCCTTACAGTTTCCTTAACAGGCTTCGATTCCACAAAGTCATCAACTACAACATCATCTTCATCATCATTAAAATTAACCAAATCAGATCCACCTCTAACTTTTGTATTAGAGTCCACAATTTCTTGAATTTCCTCTTTGGATAAGATCTTATTCAGAGTAGTCAAATCATAAATTGAATCATGAATAGTTTCAATCTCATCTTTAGACAATTTTAAATCAATAGGAGAAGTAAATCGAGATCCGTCAAATACTTGATATGTGCCTTGCTTCTCAACTTTTAATTTAAAATTAACACCATTTGGACTGAGATCGAAAACTCTTGGACCATAATCTTCTTCATCTTCTCCACAAATTGCAGACTGAATTTGTTTAGCGAGCTTTCTTCCAAATTTGAAAATACGAACAGTTCCATTATTTTCAGGATTAGATGGATCATCTACAACATATACATTAGCCAATGTATACTCATTCCATTTAATCATGTTGGCAAACTCTCCCTCCTCAGGAGTAAACTTTCCACCCTTTTTAACCCTATAACAAAGCGAACCGATAGGATCCACTTCTTCAGAATTAATAGTCTTCCGAGATAGAACACATGTGAATTTTCCAGTTGCAGGATCATTCCAAGAATGCTGTTGATAAGTGTACAATGAAACTCCTCCCTTAGTATTCGGAATGAATCTAAGAGTATAAGTCTTACCGACTTCGAACTTTAGAACTTTACTCCAAAGTCCTGAATCAGCACTTTTACTGAGACTGCTTTTAATGGATTCGAATATAGTTTTGTTGTATGATGTAGTCATATTATATGTAGTAGTTGTTTAGTTGTGTTGTTTTTTTATCCAAGCTTCCAATACTCTACGAGCATTTAAAGAAGCATTTACCTTTCGGTAAAGTTCATTAATATTGTCATATACATTACTGGAAAACAAGAAATTTTTTTCATCTGGGGAAATTTTTTCAAAAGATTCTCTAGCTTTTGGTAAAAAGAAAATTACGTACAAAGGATATATAAAATTTTTTAAATGTAAAATAAATGTCGGATACAATCCTGTCATGTGATTAGAATAATCTAACACACTAATATTATTTTTCAAACAAAAATCTTCAATAAATTTTATACCATTTACTATTCTATCTAATATAGAATCTGGATCGGACTCCATAATTTTCTTTATATATAAAGAATATATAGACATCGCCTTTTGACTGCAATAAAATTTTAAATCAAAAACTTCATTCTCCCCATATATCTTATACGGTGCATCTAAAAAGTCTGTATATCTTATATAAGGATTAGATATAAATAAACTTTCAAGTTTTAATAAACACAGCTTTGCCGAATCACTTAAGTCGTTGAAGTTTTTTCTTATTTGATAAGGCTGCTTTTTTGCGAGCCTTAATCTCTTTAGCTGTTCGTTGTATATCTTCTTTTGGAACTCCGTACACATTTAATTTTAATTTCAGTCCTTCTTTTGAGTTTAAAAATTTTGAAATGTATTTGCTTTTTGATAGCGAAGAATCAAATCTTAAAAAATATCTAAAAATTTGAAGATCTGTATCTACATCTAATGATAACTTTAAAAGATCTCTATAATTAGGATTTTTTAAAACCAACAAAAATATATTAGCAATATTAAGCTTCTTACCATGCAAAATACAAATAAAACTACAGAATTTTAAAAAATTATCTTCTATTTTAAATTCATCAAATTCTGATCTATCTAAATTCACAAATCTATTTATATACTAATTATCATCATTCAATACCCTATCAGCATTTTCTATTTCCTGATTTACTTCATCATTCAAAGAATCGTCTTCATAGATACTCAAAGTAGCATAATCAATTCCAAAAATATTTGTACCAGAATTAACGCCCCATCGATTCTTCATCAATCCAAAACGTAATCTATTATTCATATTATCACCTTCTTGTTGATATACACTCGAAATAAAATCAGCAGTTGCGGCTAGACCAATAGATTCCGAAATAGTAGTCAAATCTGGATCTTCAGTGTCAAATCCAGCTCTAGTTAATTGCGTAGCTGTAATGAACGGACACGAAAATGTATAAGTCAAAGCTCTAATTTGTTCCGTAATATATTTTATCTTTTCATACGAATTATTACCAACATTTGTGGTAAGCAAATTGATATAGTCCAATACTACAGCATCAAATGCAATCCCCCTATTTTGTAATGATTTAAGAAAACCTTCCAAAGATCTTGGAGTCATTGTACTTGGAGCAAATTCTTTAATAATAATTTTGGAATTAACGTTTTTACTAGCATATACATTAATTTTACTAACAACATCATCACTACTATCAGCCAAATTTCTAATTGGTATTTTAGTCAGCGTAGAAGCCAATCTCCTAGCATAAATCATTTCAGACATCTCCAATGAAATTAAAACAATAGTCCTACCAGAGTTGGACATGTTAACAGCCAAATTTCCCAACACAATACTTTTACCCACATTAGTCTGTCCCGCAAAAATATACAATGCTTTACCTTCAGATCTAAATCCACCATCTATTTTATTGTCCAACCAATTCCATCCAGAAGGTATTACAGGATCATTCCGATTCAAATCCCTAGCAACTTTTCTAATGTCCGTAAAAAGATCTAGGCCGATATCTGTGATAAGATTAATTGTGCAATTCTTCTCAAACTTATCCAGAATTTCAGATGTATCCAATGTTTTGTCATCCTTAATATCATTCGCAATCGACATTAAAGTTCCATGAAGTGCGCGTTCTTTTAAGAATCTTTCGGTGTTTTCAATTAGCTCCTTTCTATTGAAAGTAACATCTTTAAAAGATTTAAATTCTGTCAAAACATTCCTGAAATGATCAACTTCTTCGCTTGTATTTAAAAGATTTTTAATTTCAATCGGACTAGGAATAGAATTTCTCTTTTCATAAAAATTCTTAACTATATTAAATATAAAACTTCTACTCTTAGATTGAAAGAATTCTAATTTGGTAAATGGAATAACTAAAGAAAGATATTCCGAATCTGACATTGAATTATACAAAAAAGATTTTTCAAATTCATCCAAATTTAATTTTGACATAAACTGAGCATATACTACGAACCATATTCACGCAAGAATTTTTGATTGCTTTCCTTCCATGATTTATCATCCAACGATCTCAATCCGGGAGACAAATGTATTATATGTATTGGATACACTCCTATTTTTAATTTTAATTTATTAGCATCCAAACAGCTAGCAATGTCATAATGGTGGAATGAATAATTCTCATTAAATTTCCATCCAACTTCTATTATTTTTTTGAGATTAATTGCTAAAAATACTCCATCTGCTATAGCTACTCTAGAAGGTGTAGGACCAAATGCAGTATAATATATTTGTTTTTCATTAACTGGATGCTGTACTTGGCCTCTTTGGTCCTTCTTTTCAGTCATGATATGCCACAATGATGGAAATTTTATTTTAGGATTCAGTCCTCCGGCCAAACCTATTATATCATAATTGCATTCATCTACAGCTTTTTGCAATTTTTCAACCAATTTTCTATCATCTAAATATACATCATCATGAACAAAAACTAAAAAATCATAATTTTTATTTTTATAATATTCTATACATCTATTGTAAACTTTAGACAAAGATTCTTTATTTTCCCATATAATATCCAAAACAACATTATTTGAAAAATTACAATCTTCGAATGATCTATATATCATTAAAGATTTGGCTTCCGATTGTTTCTTCTGTGTGCAGGATATAATTGCAACTTTAGAAGTAATTAAATTCATTTATAAACTTAATTAAATAATCAAAAAAGTCAATCTGATTACTTTTAAGTGAAATGATAAATATGTATATGAGTGATATTTTAAAACGTCCCGGATTTAATTATTGGTTGCAAGAAAAAGCTGGAAGAAAATATGGAAAAAAATTAAATTCAGCTATAAGCGAACTTGTAGATCGAAATTCTTTAGGATCAAATCCAGCACAAAAAATACAAAGAATAGCAAATTCTTTGTATAAACATTACGCAGATAAATCTTTCTCAAATTCTGAAATAATAGAATTTATAAAAACAAATATACCATCAGTAAAATTAAAATTAGATTCTCCCGACGCTTCAAATGAAATGGTATATACAGCAGACAACAAATGGAATTCTGTTTACGTTGAACCAAATTCAGAAGAAATTCAACCACAAACTAACCATTATATCGACAATACAACTAATGTAGTTCCAGAAGAAGAGCATCAAGAACCGATAGCAATAAATCAAGAAAGCAAGAAATTATCGAAATCGGAACAAGATGCTCTTCTAAAGGAAGAATATTTAAAAAGAATGAGACATTATTATAAAATGGAAGAATTATTCCGACGCTAATTCTTCAATAGGATAATCATCCTCTTTATTTCCCATCTTCCATTCTACATCTATTTTAGCTTGAATTAATGGAATTACTTTATCTTCCCAAAAAGCATAATCTTTGATAAAAGATTTTGCATAACCTAATTTTACATCTCCCATAGTATATGTGGGTCCGTTAACTTGAATAATACCCAAACCAACTGCCAAGTCCAACAAACCATAATATTTGTTAACGCCAGTATCAAATGATACATAAACCTCACCTTCCAAGTATTGTTTAATGAAACGATTTTTAGCGGTTAATGCTCTCAAAATCAAACCCACATAATTTCTTTGGAGAGCAGCTAACTTCCCAGTCTCGCCCTTCAATGCGTCATCCTTAACTGGCTTTCTAGAAAGTTGAATGCCAACGCTAGGCAAATAAACGCAAGACTTACCACCGGGCATATTTTTAATAAGAGTGGGATGAAGTTCTCCCGGATTATCATATAAATGATTAGTCGCAATAATTGCAGTCTTAGTTAATGCGCCTAACTGAACCGCATTCAATAAAAGTGTCCTGATTGCCCTAGCTCTAGTTCCCATGTCCATGCTATGAGAATCTTTTTCCAAACGAGACATTTCCATTTGAGATTGCAAGTTTCCAAGAGAATCAATCGCCACAATAAACTTCCCATACAACTGCTTTTCATTCACAGCAGTAAGAAATTTAAACAAATCATTACGACATTGTTCCACACTAAACACAGGAACGTATTTAACTTTAGAAATATCCAAACCCAATCGAGCAGCCCCATCAGGATCAATAGCATTTTCAGTATCAAAAATAACAGGAGTGACACCCTGCTTCTGAGCATTCGCCAAAATCTTTTGGACAAATAAACTTTTTCCACACATAGATTCAGAATACAACATAGTAAGCCTCCCATTAGGGATTCCGCCATCTTTTATTTTACCACTAATAATGGCATTCAATACATATGAACCTGTATCATACCATTTATCAACAGTTGATAAAGTAGATTCATTTAGAAAACATGCATGTGGATTGTTTTCACTTAAAATATCTAAGACTTTTGAGATTTCTTTATTTTCGCTCATATGAAAACATTAACACATATTATATCAAAGTCAACACAAAAAAACAGAGGAGGGAATGCCTCCTCTGTTTTCACAATCACCCAATGTCTAACAAAATTTATTCGTCAAATAACTTAATTACTGATTCGGAATCACCCTTTGGTTGAGGTTCCTGCAAAGACACTCCACCAAAACTAGAAACAATACGATTGTATTGATCAACTAATCTCGGATCTAATTCGAAATCATCCGGAAGTACTACAGTATTCAATGGATAGCTCCAAACAGTACCCTCAGTCCTAGAACTTCCTGCTAAAAATTCAGGCAAAAATAATGGAATAATTTGCACTTGCAATTGTCCATTATCAGCTTGAGCAATATTAATTACTGTAGGATTTTTAATCTTTAAAACAGAATCGGTTTGTTCAACCAATTCGCCCAATACGTTTCTACCAATATTATCAATGAATGTTAGTTTTTTACTCATACATCAGTAATTATAAGATGTATGATATATATCAATAGATTATGCGAAAAAATCTTCTAAATTATTTTTAAATTGTTCATTAGGATCTGAAAATTTCCAATCCATTGTAGAGTAAAACCTTTCAACAATAGGCTGAATTATCTTGCTAAACATTTTTTCATAATCAACTTCGAAATGATTTAAAAATTCTTTAGGGAATTTACCTTTATATCCTAAAACAGATATATCATAAAAATTAGGTTTTTTAATATAAACTATTTTTATTTTATCTCCACTTTTAATTGGCTCATATATATTTTGTATTTTAAATTCCTCCAAAAAGTAATTGTAATAATATGCAGCTTTAGCATTAATAGGCATTCCTTTACAAGTAGTTATACCATCACATCTTTGCGCATATTTATCTAAATCGGAAATTCCTTTCGTAATTGAAATATCAATTATATTCGCATTCTCAAAAGCCTCTTTAGTTTTATTAAACATATCATCTATCATTTTCATATCCTTATGAAGGATTGTGTTATGAACAATATCTTTAATATGTTTCTTAATAAAATTAGAAATAGAAGCTTGCACAATTTCAACTCCGACATACTTCCATTTATCACAAGGAATTCCTTCCTTATCAAGGATATGAACCACATATCTTTTCTTTTGAGTAAACACACCTACATCAGCAATAACCTCTCTCTTGAACTCCAATCTATTATCAACAGATAATAATATTTCTTCAGACCATTTCTTCACATTATCATTTAAAAAGTTTTGAAATTCATCAACCAACTTATATCCATCTTCAGTGACCTTGTTATTTTCAAACATTTTAACACCCATATTTGCCATCGATACATATAAACTATCCGTATCCCCAGCAACCAAATGTTTATCTATAATATCAGGATCATTGATATTAGTTTTATGTGTAAAAAAATCTGAAAAGATATCTCTAGATTTTTTAATAACGGCTTGACCAGTCAATGTGATGGAACTTGCAATGTCATCATCACCAATCAACGAATACTTACTTCCAAACGCACCATAAACTGAATTAATGAAAATCTTTATAGCCTGTTGTTGAGTATTTAATTGAGATATCTTCAACTCCAAATCAGAAGTATCTTTTAATTGCTTTTTTAATGCAGCGACAGTCCTTTCCAATTTAGACATTTCATTACGAATCTTAACTCTTCGCTTATACATCTTATCGACCAAATCCGGATAAACACCTTTCTTTCTTTGTGTAAAAATAATACCAGATCTTGACAAAGCCCATTTTTGTTCTTTGCAAATACTTAAAAATTCAGTATTAGGCTTTCGATACGACTTCCCATTCATCAATTTAATTTCGACAAATCCATCTTTTGTATTAATATATTTCCCTATTTTAGTTTCGGGAGACATATTCAAAGTTATCATTAAATTTGGATACAACGAGTTTGCATCAAAACTTACAATTCCATCATGATGTCCTATTTTAGGCTCATTCACAAATCCCCCCGGATTATTTTTAGGATTTGTTCTTACTGTAGTATACAATTTTAATTTCTTCTTACGAGCAGATATTATAGATGCACCAAGTACTACTGCAATGGTACGCAAAGCTGGCTCAAATGTCGTACAACCCAAATATGCAAGAGATCTTATTTGGTTAAAATATTTTAATTTCTCATCAAGTTTAACTAAAAGTCTAACGTCCTGAATATTATAATCAACAAACTTATCCCAATTTTCATTCATGAATTGATATAATGATATATCACCATAATCAACTTTCGTTTCACCCAACTCATATTCGCCAATACTATTAAGTTTATAAGACTCCCTTTCGCCCCCAGAAAATTTCTTATAAACTTTATAATAGTCGATACAAGATATTCCTTCCAAGTAATGAATATCATCAAGTTTACTTGGGTTCTTTTCGTTTTTGACTTGCAAGATATAATGTCTGTTTGTAGGAGATAACTCGTTAGCAACATTATCCCCAAGCATAGAATTTATTCTGTTTATAATATAAGGAATATCATAATTATCGCTATACCACCCAGACAATATATCTGGAGGATCCTTTTTCATAAAATCTATAAACTTATTAAGCAAAACTTCTTCCGAAGAACAATAATAATATTCTACATCATCTTCTTTCGGCGTGTAACGTTTTAAACCCCAAACATGAAATTGTTTACTCAAACTATCATAAACTGTAATAACATTAATCGGATCTTTAGGATCCGATGGTTCTGAGAATTTGTTTTCGGAAACTGCTTCAATATCGATGAAATATATTTTTAATGGGAATTTATCAAAGTCTTCATCTTCATTATGCTCCCAATACACATCCAACAAAAGTTGTTGCACTGGTGTAACATTCTCATAAAACTTTCTACCCTCATTAGAGGCTATATATTCTTTCCTTTCATAAGAAGTATTAAAGGTCTTCTTTTTTACAGGAGTTCCGAAAATACTAAACTCTTTTGAATTGGAAGAGTCTACATATAAGTATGGAGTATATGGATGAGAATATACACAACGTTTCCCATCGTCGTCCCAAGTATAAACATCTACAGTTCTATTTAAAGGATTAAATACAGCATTTCTATAACCAATCATAAACCGATCATAGCAATCCTATGACTGCATGTCAATTGTCAATTTATTTGTTGTATCTAGATAGAATTTTTCTATCTTTTGATCCATATGGTGTGAAAAATAATTCTGTATAACTCATGAGATTATCATTGTTTTCTAAAAATCTCTCTTCGGCCACCTTACGTCTCTTGTAAGAAGAGTTTTTATAATGACCCGCTCTTCTCAATTCATTATCTATCTTATCCAACATTTGCTCTCCAGTTTTAAATTTAATCTCCGCATTTTCATACGTACACATGTCCTGACACGCAACAGGCAATCCAAAAGCGCAAGCTTCAATATATTTAATATCACTCTTAGATCTATTGAATGTATTGTCCTGAAGAGGAGCAACAGTCATCTGTACACCCAAATCATAAATCTTCTTGGGATAATCATAAAGTCTTTGCCAAGGATGGAATTCAATCTCCTTGTTGTGAATATATTTTGATAAACCCAAAGGATACGCACCTATAAACACCCATTGATATTTGTAACGACTATCTACGATAGCTTTGATAACATGTTCGAAATCGTCTTTTTGACCAGTTCGGTTCTCAACATCAAAGTGAGCACCACTACCAGTATAAAGGATACGAGGCTTTTTCTTATTTTTGTCATATAAATAATTTATTCTATCCGCATTAAAATAATCTCCTATCCACATTTTAGAAGGAAAGTTAGGAATTACCGTTATTTCACTCTTGCCAGTCCGTTCCTTATATAACTGCTTCATGAATTCACATGTAACACTAACTTCATCACACATGTTAATAATTTCTGTTACATTTTTTCTAACCTCATCACTAGTAAAAGCTGGTTTAAATTTATTATAATTAGGAATATCTTCCCGAAAAACTACATCGTCAATTTCATATATTATTTTAAAATTGAATTGCTTTTGAACTTCTTTCAAAAATTTGACGAATTCTTTTTGATGTGTAGTAGCTTGCCTTTGAAGGCGAACAGCCTTCACATTAACATACCACCTAGGATCCAATACCATGACATTAGTATCAGTTACCATAGCATAGCCTTGATAATTCAACAAATGTGAAACCCAACCAAGTCTATATAACCCACAACCACTCAAATCAGCACCAAATTGAACAACTCTAGGCAATTGAGTTTCGGCAGGTGCTTGCGCAGAAGGATTGGAAAAACTTAAATTATTAGCCGTCTTGGAATTAATATTAAAAGGCAACCTAGGTTTATACGTAGTAATCATTGCCAGTATTTAATAATGAAAAATTTATAGTCAATATTTTAAAAGGGATTATAGTCTAACATTTTAGTAATGCCTTCACGTTTTTCTAAAAAATATACATTTCCAGTAGCAAATGAAATACTCTCTTTTCTATGCGAAATTATATAAACACATTCTCCATACATAGAAACACGTTCTTTCAACAATTGAGAAATTAAATTAATAGCCTTCTCATCCAAACAAGAGTCAAATAATTCATCGTATATGCTAACATTATAAATAACATTTCCGACAATTCTTCGCATATCCATAAAGGCAAATAAGCATGCAAAATCTATAGCCTTTCTTTCTGCTCCGGAAAAATTAAAATACGAACATATCTCACCTTTATCATTTTTTATAATTTCATCAAATGTCTCATTAAAATAACAAGTACAATTTGCATCTAATCTATTCAAATAGTAATCCAATCTTTCATTGAAAGTAGATAACAATCTATTCACAATAACTGTCTTAACACCCTCTTCAGAAAATATATGTTTAGCCAAATCATATATTCTCAAATTAAAATATAAATCGTCTAAACTTTTTTTGTTATTTTCAACTTGTATAGTTTGTTCCGGAATTAATTCATCTATATCAGTTTTTTCAGATTTTAATTCGGCTATATCAGAATTTAAATTATTTAACCAAGATTCAATGTGATTGATTCTTTCGGAGAAATCTTTCTTTTGGGAATTTTCAACTTTAATTTTAGAAAGATCTGAGTTTAATGTTTTAATTTTTTCGTTACCTCTTTTTCTTTGATCTTCTAATTTGGAAATATTATCTTGAACAATATTCAACTCTCCAATACTTAAATTAATGTTGTTTTGTAAATTAGATATTTCAGATTCTAATATATGTCTATCGTGATCCTCAATCTTACGTAAGCATGTAGGACATGATGAATCTTTAATTGACATCTTTTTTATAGATACTTTGTAACCATTTATCAAAGTTTCTAATTCAGTTTTTTTAGATAAATTACTTCTAAGTTTAGTATCAATAGAATTTAAAGCTTTCTCGCATTTAAGAATTAAATGTTGCGTCTCATCCACAGATTTTTCTTCAAAAGATGAAAGTTTCTCAAACAAAACATTCAAAGTTCTTTCGTTTCCTTCTTTTCGAGTCAATAAATCATCTATTTTACTTTTTCTAGAATCTAAAATAGAACTTCTCCTAGCATTTAAAGTATCTAGATTTCTAACAGATTCTTCGTATTTACTCTTCTCATTCTCTATAATTCTTTTAGTATTATTATAATCCAACCTAGCATGATTCTGTATTTCGGAGAAAAATATAAGATTGAAAATACCTTCGATAAATTTTTTCTTGTCAACTTTTCCTTTTGCCATAAAAGGAATGGTATCGTTCATGGTCATCACTACACAATTTTGAAAAACATTTGATGTAGCATTTAATAATAAATGAATATCCTCTTCGGTATTTTTTATAGAATCTCTAGTAATACATTCTCCATTCTTATAAAATGTAAGAGAACTATTTGGATTCTTTCGGATTAATTTATAATTATCAGTAGATGATGTAGTGGCTATATCAAATTCCAATTCAACTACACATTCTTTTTTAGTGTACCTATTCTGAATTAAATCCTTTTTTAATTCACGCATGGTAGTCCCAAATACAGCAAAGTACAAGGCTTCCATCATAGAAGACTTTCCTATACCATTTTGTCTTCCATCTTTATCTCTATTAATTCCAGTAACTATATGCACCCCCGGCGTAAAATTCATTACAACAGGAATGTCCCCAAAAGACAAAAAGTTTCGAATGCTGATTGTTTTAAAAATAACTTTTTTCATTTTGAATATGTTTCGTATAAATTGATGCAATACTTCTTCAACTCTTCACTGTTAGAGATCCCTTCCATTGAATCTATGTATCTCAATATAGCCTCTTCTATTGAAAAATCTGATAAATCCTCCCTATTCTCATCCAAACCATATTTGCATATGTCAGGCATTTGCTCCACAACAATATTTCTAGGGGATAAACTCCTATAAACTTGCAGTAAATAATCTAAATCATCAGGAGAAACTCTTCTGTCTACTTTGAGTTTAATTAGATTATTCTCAAAGAAACTATGGACCTTTTTTGTAATAGATCCATAAGACATCAGATCAGATAATTGTAAGTTATAATGCAATGGTGATGTATTGTTTTCTATAAAACTATACTCAGATTTAGTAGTATCCAAAACATAAACTCCCTTTGTAGCACTTTCATCTGAAAAATCCATTTGAAATGGATTTCCCACATAAACTATTTCACTAGAACCTATCTTTCTACAATCACGTAAATGAAAATGTCCCGAAAAAATTAATTTATTTTTAGAAGTTATATCGTCAGAGTCTATGCCATCTTTACATAAAGAAAACGAATTCATCCTGAAATTATTAATCTCAAAATGACCAAATAATATGTCACATGGTTCTATATCATTTGATTTAATACCCCAAGGAATGAAACCAAATTTCTTGTCATTGAAATTTAGATAAAACGGTTTATCGACAACTTTTATATTTTTCCAAGAATTGAACGGGGTTAATGAATTTACTTCAGAACTTTCTTTCAGAAAGCAATCATGATTGCCAACTATCATCAGTACATTAAACTCATCCAATTTTCTCAAAAGATTTGAACCAAAATGAAGAGTGTCTACACTAACTTCATCTCTAGCATGGAAGTAATCCCCACAGAATACTATATCGCTAATCCCTTCAGATTTCATTTTAGATACAAACCAATCCATCCATTGGGCGGATACGTCATGCCAAAATTTTGAATCCCTATGGACTCCAATATGAATATCGGAGAAAATACCAATTTTGGTTTTTCTGAATTTAAACATCAAACAATAGTATCACATAAAGCTTACTTCATCAAGTTAATTTTCAGAATCATCTTCAAATCCATCATTATTTAAAATTGGCTTCACATATATGTGTCCTTCAGATTCACACAGTATCTCTTCATATTTTCTATCACGATATTCAGTTAAAGCATCGTGATGTCTTTTTTCTTTTTTTATTCTATTAATAAATGCGTGGAATGCTATTGTAGTAAAGTAACCAAATGGAGAAGACTCTGACTCTATATTATATTTTTTACCCTTTAACGCTCCAAACATCTTTATTAAAGCATCTCCTATCATTTCTTCTTTATAAGAATAATTTATAAATTTAGGATTATAACCCAAACCTTCGGCAATTTTATTCAAACACTCACCCAAATAATGAGTGCATTGATTTGATTGATAATATTCTTTTATAGAATTTTTAAATTTTTCAGGATCTACATAATATTTTTCTTTTTCTTGTTTAGTACTCATAAATTATTTTTCAGAAAGTATATGCTCATTATAAGGTATTTTTTCTAATTGATATATTTCTTTCCTTCTTTGCGAATGTCTTCTTCCGTAATGCAAATCATCCGCTATGTCTAAAATAGTTAATTTATTTTTATTTTGGTTCAACCTCAATCCCCTACCTATACTTTGAACAGTTCTGACAAAACTTTTACCACCTGATGCAAATATAATATAATGTATATTATTAATACTTATTCCAGTGGAAAAAATAGAACTTATTGCTATACAAATAATATTATCATTTTGTTCCATTAATTGTTTCACACGATCTCTATCGTCTACATCTATATTACCATGTATAAAAAATACCTTTTTATCGGAAAGTTCTGAATTTAATTTATTGAATAATATTTCACCATGCGATATGTGATTGACTAATATTAATATATTGTTTTTATAATATGAACATGTCTTTTTAATTAAATTATTCCTATATTCAGAATTATAAATATATTCTAATTCATCCGAAAATTCCATGCTTCTATTACTTCCAATTTTATATTGAATACTCAATAATTTAATTTCAACATTTGCCAAAAAATTATCGTTTCTCAGTTCATATGAACTTTTTTGAATTAAAACTTTCCCTATTTTGCCCAAAACATTCCATTTATCCAATTTACATTCTGGCAATGTTCCCGTAAATCCAAACTTATTGTGAGTCTTTATTAAGTCCACAATCTTTACAATCTTATTCCCTTTACATAACTTATGCACTTCATCTACAATTAATAAATTAACGTCTCGAAGCCATTCGTTTTCTAAAAATCTACTTTGCAAGATTCCAATATTTGCTATAATAACATTAGCCTCAAAATCAGGCTTTATAGATCCAGTCCATCTAGAAATATTAAAACTTACATTATATTGTTTAAATTCATTATAAGTCTGATTGACTAATGATAAATCAGGAACTACGACTAAACATTTAAAATTTTTTAAGTCTTTAGAGTATAAGTAAAAATTGTCTATCAATGTTGCCATTGTTAAAGTCTTGCCAGAACCTGTACCCATTAAACAAACACCTCTCCCAGACTCCATCGATTTATTCACAGCTTCTATCTGATAACTTCTAAGTGGAATGTTCAGACGATTTATTAATTGTTTGTCTAGTGAAGGCTTTAAAATTTTCTGAATAGTTTCGCTCAATTCCACTTTAAACAGCTGATTGGAATTAATATAATCAACTATCTCATCAACCAATCCAACATCAAAATATCCATTAGGTGATATAGCATATAACCTTTTTGGCGTGAAAGGTGATCTGGAAAATCTTGCGGCAGGATTTGAAATAGAAAAATGCTCTCTAATGCTCTGATGAACAGTAGATGTGAAAAAAGCTTTGTTTTTCTTAAAATCAAAATCAATCTTCATTACATTTGCTCCATTTTAATTAATTCTACGATATTTTTATAATCATAAGTCATTGATGAAAATATCTTCTCTACCTTTTCCAAATATTCGACTACCAATTCTGTAGTCTTTATTTCTTCCGAAAGTTTTTCAACAGTTTCATTAGCCTCTAAAAGTTTCTCTTGATTACTTTTAGATAAAACTATTGGAGATGAAACTTGTTTATTATCTATCAAAGCTTTAACTAATTTATCTTTTTTCTTCTTTAAATTGTTTAAATCTCTCTTATGTTCTATTAATCTCGCAACCCAATAATGTTTTCTAGACGGAAGAAACATTTGACATTCTTTAACATTTAAAGAATTTATCTTTAACTCTTCTGATATTTGTTCGCTATATTTAGTTAAAATATCCATTATTATAAATACTATCATAATCAATTATTATTACAATGGACTATTTTAATAAATTATATAATATATTAATGGAAGATTTAACAAGTTCCGTATTAGCATCTGATCACGGAAATTATGGAAATTCTTTACAAACTACAGATATCTGGAATCAAAATGATAACAGGTTAGCAGCAACTCCTGTTATCCAAAAAAGATTTAAAAATAAAAATAGAAAAAAGAAAAATAAAAAGTAATTATTATAATGACAGACTTAGGTCATTGGATTACTTCTATTAAAGATATACCAGAAGATTCTTTCGGATTTGTTTATCTAATAACAAATAATATTAATAATAAAAAATATATAGGAAAAAAACAAATTTTAAGTAAAAGAAAAATAAAACCATTAAAAGGTAAAATTAAAAAAAGAAGTAAAATAATAGAAACTGACTGGAAAAATTATACTAGTTCATCATTTGAAGTTCAAAATGATATAAAAAAGTATGGAATTCAAAATTTTACATTTGAAATATTAAAATTTTGCTATAGTAAAAGTGAAATGGCTTACTATGAAGCAAAAGAACAATTTGATAGAAATGTTTTATTATCAGAAGATTATTACAACGGAATTATAAATTTACGTATTTCTAAAATAAAAACAAAAAAAACTTGACTATAAATTTTACATTTCATATAATCAAATTATGTTATTGAAAGAATATAATTTAAATTTAATAGATCTAAATTCATTAATAGAAGAAGATATTTCATTTGAAATTTATAGATTTATACTAACAAATAGTTTAAATTTAAAATTAAATTCAACTGATTCAAAGAGAATATTTCTTCATTTTATACTAAAAAAAATAATAAATGAAGAAAATATTTTATATAATAACATTTACATTTTGAATGATTTACAAAAAATAAATTATTTAAATTGTTATTTTGATGAAAAAAATACTATTGATTTTTACAACAAATTGATTAAATTAATTAAATTAAATTTTAATTTAAATTTTGTAATTAATAAAGAAATTAATTTTTCAAATTTAAAAAATTCAAATTTTAATGAAATTTATAAAATTCAGAATTTAATAGAAAAAGAAAATTTCAAAACGAAAAATTTACAAAAAAGTAAAAAATTCTGCGAAAAGAACGGATTAATGGAAATTTATTCAGTTTTGCTTAACAATAGAAGTAAAATTTTTAAATTAAGTAAAAATTAATAAATACATTTATGAGTAATTTTTTAAAATTAATTAAAAAAAGCTATTTGTTAATTGAAGCGGAAAATCCATTTGAAGGACAAGGGGGGGATCTTTCGGTTCCAGATGCAGCTACACAAGCACCTGATGCTGGTGGTCAAGCAAATGCAACACCACCATCTCAAGGAGATTCTGATGAAATGCAAGATAAAGCAGATGATGCGGAATCTCAATTAAAGAAAAATCTACAAGATTTAAAGGAAGTATCTGTGAAATTAATAGGATTTATAGATCAAGCCTTGTCGGCAAAAGGTGATGTTGTTGAGAGGGAATTTCCAGATTTGAAAAAATTAGTTGATGCTTTGAAAGGTAAAAATGAAGAAGATCCACTTAAATACGTCGAAGCTATTAAAAATGAATTAAATATTAATGATAGCGCAAAAGTGTTCACACCTTCAACCCAATAATATTAATATGCCATTCAAATCCAAAGATCAAAGAAAATTCATGTATGCTAAACATCCAAAAATAGCAAAACGTTGGAGTAAACATACGCCAAAAGGGAAAAAATTGCCTGAAAAGGTAAATGAAGAAAGTTTTGATTCTCTTGTTAATGAATACATGAAAATGTATTTATTTGAAAATTATCCCGCAATGAGTCAATCGAACTCTGGTCAAGTTGATCCTGCTAGAATGTCTACCAATAATGTGGATCCAACAGCAGGAATGCCAGTGGTCAATCCTCAAGGAGGTAATCCTCAAGCTTTTCAAAAAGTTAAACCAAATAAAGTACAACAGCCGCAAGCTCCTAAAATAGATCCTAATTTCTATAACCAATTAAAGGCTGCTCATGATCCAAATAATCCAAACCAACAACAAACTGATCAAGTTGTGAGTCAACTAATGTCTCAACCGAATGCTCCTATGATTGATCAAAATAGTGAGGATTTCAAAGCTTTACCTGTTGAAATACAAAATTCATTAAAAACGCATACAAATCAAGTAGCTAATCAAAATAATTATGCAAATAATGTAGCTACTAATAATGTTAAAGCTCCTGCAAAGCCTCAGAATAAAGCTCCTCAACAATATACAGCTAATTATATGCCCCCTCAACAGGCGCAAAGACCACCTCAAGCACAAGGAAGTGTTGGTGGTGTAGTATAAATATTATAATGAAGAAGTTTAGTGAGTTGTTAGAAAATACTTTTAAGCAAGCTAATTTAAAAAAAGTTAGATTGAAGGTTGATCCTGCCTTTTGTGAAAAGGGTGAAATTTCCAAATATCAAGGTTATAGTGGATATATTTTAGCGGAAAATGAAAAGGAGGCTTCAATTTATATTGAAGATTTAGAAGTTATAGCAAACATTCCACTTCAAATGATTGATAGCGAAGTTAGCGATTCAAAATTTGAACAACTTAAATTAAATGCTTTGGTTTATATGAAAGAGGAAAAAAACATGGCATCCGACAGTCCTCTTATTACCATGATTATGCATTCTACTTCTATAGGTATGTTTGAATCCTATCTATTAAATCATGGTTGTACGGAAAAAGATTTAATTGCAATATACAGAATGGAATATGAAACCTCTGAAGATACCGCTCAATTTTAACGATCTTTTAATAAGATTAGATGAACAAGAAGATAGTGCGGTAGGATCTGCTTTTAATAAGTTTGGTTCTAGTGTGTCCGACACTATGAAAAAGGCTTATAATCTTACAGCTGATCCAATAGGATTGGGTGCAAAATCGGATGACAAAAAAACTACACAAACTTCTCCCGAAGATATAAAAATATTTCAACAATTAGGGATACGCCAAGATGAATGGGATCTATTTCATTCAATTTCTGAAACATATTTTACTAATCCAGTTTATAAAAAAGAATTACTAAATAAAGTTTTACTTTTGCCAAAAGGTGAAAAGATTACATTTAATTTCGATCCTTGGTACAATAAACAAAAAATAACTAAAGAAACTTTAAGTATTAATAAAAGTTCTGTTTTTTTTAATAACGACAAATCCTTTCAAGATTTTTTTACAAATTTTACTAGATTTGATTTTACCAAATTACCTTTGGATAATGTTTTTATAAGTAGATTGGAAGAGATTATAGATTCTTACATTATGAGTGTTACCGACCCACAGACGGCTAAATTGCTTAACAAAAACACTCTTAAAACAAATATGTTAAATTATATTAAGAAATTAAAATTATCGAATAAAATCGGTACATATAAAGATTTTGTATTATATTATAAAGTATTTTATGTGTTTGTTAGTATAAAAAGTAATAGCCAAATATTTTAATTGGGTTAAATAATAAAAATGGATAAATCCGAAAAACCTGTAAAGGTAAAAAAGGAATCTCCTTATGTCTATCAAAGAGACAAATTGGGATTTGAACTAAAAATTAGAGAACTGCCTTGGACTGAAAAGCAGAAACAAATAATTGATTTATTTTTAAATAAAAATACAAAAGCTTTATTCTTGAAAGGACCTGCTGGAACATCTAAAACAATATTGTCGATGTATTGTGGATTGAGGTTGTTAAATGAAAAAAAGGTTTCCGACATGGTTTTAATTAGATCGGCTGTAGAGTCATCAGATTCTAAACTAGGCTTCTTGCCGGGGGATATGCTGGAGAAGTTTGGGGTTTATGTGGCACCATTTAATGAAAAGTTTGAAGAGTTGATAGGATCTTCACAAACTACCAGATTGGAAAAAGATAATAGAATTGTGATTTGTCCAATAAATTTTGCTAGAGGTCTTCATTTCTCTGTTAAATTTGTTTGCTGTGACGAATTTCAAAACTTAACAAGAAGAGAAGCTAAGACTTTATTTTCTCGTATAGGTGAATTTAGTAAGTTAATTGTTTGTGGTGATCCTGATCAAAGTGATTTGCCACATGGAAAATCATGTTTTAACGAAGTTTATGATTTGTTTGACAATCAAGAATCCAGAGATAACGGAATTCATTGTGTGGAGTTAAACGAAGATTGCATTATGCGTTCTGAGTTTTGTAAATTTATCACGAATAAGTTTAAAGAGTTAGATTTGAGACACCCCGTTAAACATTGATTTTGTCAAAATTTATGCTAAATTAGAGGCATGAATGACATTAAAAAGGTAGCGAAAATTCTTATTATTAAGAATAATCGTGTTCTATTATTATTTTCCAAATTAATTAAAAAGTATCATTTGCCCGGAGGTCATCTTCATGAGAATGAAACTTTTTTAAATGCGGTAAAACGTGAATTGCAAGAAGAGACTGGTGTAAAATTATATTGGGACCCTGTCTTAGTATACTCGAAACCTAATTTTCAATTATTCAGAAAAATATTTAAATATTATGATGTAGTGAAAGTCACATTAAGTGATGAGCATGAAAATTATGTTTGGGCTAATATAAGAGATGCTCACAAATATCCCATTTGTGATATCACTAGACATGATATATATCATCTTCAACGTTATTGGACTAACAGAAGAAATAGGGTGAAATCTGTTGCTAATTTGGAAACTTCCGTATAATATAATATATTATGAGAATAGCAATTAGTGGATCCGCAAATTTGGGTAAAACAACTTTAATAAAAGATTTTATACAGGAATGGCCGAATTATACAACGCCTTCTTATTCTTATAGAGATCTTATTAGGGAGAAAAATTTGCCTCATAATAAACAAGTAACAAAGGATGGTCAGTGGGCCATTCTTAATTCAATGATTGATGAACAAAAACATGATAAAGATTCAAATATCATTTATGATAGATGCCCTTTAGATTGTTTGGTTCACACTTTGTGGGCTTATGAAAAGGGGTCATCAGATATTGATGATGATTTTATTGCTAAAGTAATACCTTTGGTTAAAAAGTCATATCACTATCTTGATATCATATTTTTCACCCCTATTTGTAAATACAATCAAATTAATATCGAACAAAAAGATCAAAGGGAGACGGATGAGGAATATATTAAGGAGATTGATAATATTTTTAAAGGATTAAATCATCAATATCAAAATAATATTCAATCAAATGTATTTTTTGATCCTACTGATTGTCCAGCAATTATAGAGGTATTTGGCTCTAGGGAAGAGAGGATTCAATATATTAGACAATATTTGAATGTTGATGGGGGATTGATAGGCGAAGAGGATTCTGTATTGAATCCAGATAATTTAAATGATTTGTATGACATTCTAAAGTCTCAACAAGAGTCGTTGAAACAAGAGAATATGGAGAAAGAGCAACGTGCTATGATTGCGGACTTTGAAAAATATACGAAGAAAGGCAAATCAAAGAAACGTTAATATACTACTGCCATTATATTATAAATGGCATTTTCGGTGGCAACTGCTGGATTTCCGGAGAATGGGGCATTTAATGTTATAGTATTATTATAATTTGTTTCATTGTAGCTTATATTAGATATATAAGCAGGATTTTTGGCTGCGTAATCGTTTGCTGGGGTAATTGAAATGTCTTGAGACGATAGACCGAATGAAGCATTGGTTGTTATTACAAAATCTCTAGATGAGTTATTTGCTGGAATAGTAACCTGTTGTTTTGATACAAAAATCTTGTTGGATAAATTTGTTATTTTCTGATCTAAATTTGATGATATTGATTCTGAAAATGTTAAATTAAATCTACTTTGTGAGAGTGAATTGGAAGATATATTATCCAATGTAGTACTTATAGAAGCAATTGTAGTGTCGAATAATGATTTGTTTTGTATAATGGCAGTAGTATTTTCAGATACTGTTGTTGATAATAGAATATTTTTATTTGGAACTATAAAATCTTTGAAATCTATAATTCTAGTTCCTGCTGGAGTCTCTAATATAAGATAATCTCCGTCTGCTACTTCTGTAACGGATTGTAAATCTGTTATATTGATAAAAACATCTTGTGCCATATTTATATTTATCGTATTGAAAAATATTTAGATAGTGATAATATATTTCTATGATAGTAACTTATATATTTCTTCATGATCAGAAGATAGCGTTAGATATATTAAAATCAAATAGATTTAAGGGGTTTGATGAATGCAAACTTGTTTTTTTGGGGGATCGTCCAATAAATGATATAAAAAATCATCCGGATGTAATCATCGCTAGAAATTTGGAACACAATATAGAATATATACCAAAATTGACATCTTTTACTGGATGGTATGCATTATATAAAAATAAAATTATTAATTCTGAATATGTTAACTTATTCGAATATGATTTGAATTTGGTGCAGAATTTTGCTGATACAAATAAAAAATTAATAGAAGATAATCCACCAGCAATTGCGTATTTCAATTTTCCGGCAAAACATCCAGCTTTCATAAAAGAAAATATATATACTGGAGATTTTATCAAATTAATTAATGAACGTGATGGTGTTGATATTGCTAAATTAGTCGAGAATTATATATCAAAAAATCAAAATATTTTATGGCAGACTACTAGCAATTCTACATGGAATATTAAAATTTTGGAAAAATATATTTTATGGGTTGAAAAATATTTGGATTATTTTAAAAATTTTGAATATGCGGGTCATGCTATTGAACGTTCCATTTCTTTATTTTATTATATGAACAAAATAAATGTTCATTTTACTAATGGATTGCTTCAACATTTGCAATTAAATTCACACAAAACTGATCCTTTCTTGCCGAAAGATGATGAAAGATTTAACGAAGGATATAAACAATTAATATGAAATTATATACAGTTTTTACAGAATCACACATGGAGTTGTTTAAAGATTATTTCATTAAATCACTTCCATTTGATTCTAGATTGGAATTAAGAGTTTTATTCAAGGAACAACTCTGTAACGCTGAATTTAGGACAAAAGGATGGAGAGAAACTATGTATTATAAAGTTAGATGTTTTATACAAGCTGCAAAAGAAACTGAAGAAGGAGAATATTTTATGTTCTCGGATCCGGATATACAATTCTTCCAACCGTTTTATGATGATGTTATGAAGCAAATTCAAGGATATGATGCAGCATTTCAAAATGATTATGGTGGTGGTGTAAACACTGGATTTTTCATAATGAAATCTACATCAAAAACTAGAGCATTTTTGAAAACAGTAGAAGGAAATTTGGAAAAGTTTCCAGAAGAGCAAGTGTGTTTTAATTATTTAATATCAAATTTTAACAAACCAGAATATGGTAAAATTTCTTTTAAAACTAAAATGCTTTCTGAAAATTATTGGACTTACGGTGCAAACTATGCGGCATGGGACGGTAATACAAACTTCACAATCCCAAAAGATATTGTGATGCATCATGGAAATTGGACCAAATCATTTGCAGAAAAGAAACAACTCTTAAATATTGTAAGAGAAAAATATAATAATTTACATGTGGAGTAAATTTATAATAGAAATAGATCAACCAGCATATCCTCCATATCATACCGGAAAATATCTGGAACAATATTTTATAGATTTTTATTTTAAAAATAAAAAAGAATTTGATAATACTGGATATGAATTTTTGCCTATTTGTTGGACGGATATTTATTTATATCGAAATAATTTAGTTCCAGAATTACAAAAGTTTTTAGATTCTTTAGATAGGTCAAAAAAATATTTTACAGTTTCTCAGCATGACGATGCTCCAAAAGAAAAACTTCCACCAAATACTATAAAATTTTCTGCGGGGGGGAATCAGCCAAATTGTGTACCAATACCATTAATTTGTAGTCCTATACCAAATATAAAAACAACCGAAAAGGATATTTTTTGTAGTTTTGTGGGTAGTGCAACTCATCCAGTAAGGATGGAAATGTTAAAACAACTAGTTAATAAACCAGAATATTTATTAAAGCCTAAACACTGGTCTCCTTCAATAGAAGATAAAAGAAAAGATTTATTCTTGGATGTAACATCCAGAAGTGTATTCTCATTGTGTCCAAGAGGATATGGAGCTACTAGCTTTAGATTGTATGAAGCGATGCAATTAGGAGCAATACCAGTTTACATATATACCAACGAACCGTATATACCATTTTCTTTTGATTTAAATTGGAATAATTTTTCTGTATTAATTGATTCTAAATCAATATCTAATATAGATAATATATTAAAATCATTTTCAAATGAAAAAATAAATGAAATGAGAAGTCAAATAAATGACGTGTACTATAATAACTTTACTTTAGAAAGTACGTGTAAAAGAATTTTAAAATATCTAAATTATGATAAAAATAAATAATATATTCAAAGATGTATCTAAACAAGGTCTAGGCAACAGACTATTTCAATATTGCTGGGCTAGGGATTTAGCTATACAGAAAGGATATAAATTAGTATCTGATCCAATTTTAGGATTTCCTATAACATACGAACCATTAAATGGACATTCTACTACAGATAATATTTTAATAACACCAGAAGCTACTCAAATATTTGATATTCCTAAAATATTAAATCATAATGGTGCTATTATTGTTGCAGGATATCCACAAAGATATCAGCATTATATACAAAATAAAGATAATATTAAAAAATGGCTATATATAGAAAATGAACAGAATTATGATACGGTTGATCCTGATGATATTGTAATTAATGTTAGATTGGGCGATTATGTAAATCTTGGTTGGGATTTAGATATGATTTATTATAAGAAAATATTGGAAAGGGAAACCTATAAAAATGCTTATATAGTTTGTGACGAACCACATCATCAGAAATTAAAAATTTTAACTGATATGGGATGTAAAATCAAAGATAATTCTTTTCATGGTAAAATGAAATTTTTAGCAGATTTTGTTTTTGTAAAATCTGCTAAAAAAACTATTATAGCAAATAGCACATTTAGTTGGTGGGCTAGTTTTTTGGGTGATGGATTAGTATATTATCCTTGCTTAAAATTTCCTTGGATTAAAAATCCAAGTTATAATGATGTCGATCTAAGACCTTATGATGAAAAAAGATATAAATTTGTAATATAATGAATGAATTAAAAATATATTTTGTAGACTTTTGGCCTAATTTTAAAAAATTCTACCAAAAATAAGATAGTTGATATCCATATTAATTTAATTAAATATCGGAAATGGACATAAAAGAATGGATAATCTCTAATTTAGATATTTCTTCTATTGTTTTAGAAGCAGGTACTTGTGAAGGGTTGGATACTGAGTTTTTTTCAAATTATTTTATAAAGGGATTTGTGTATGGATTTGAGCCTATACCAGATTTGTATAATAAAGCATGTATAAGAAATTCACATAAACCAAATGTAAAATTATTCAATTATGCATTAGGAGAAAAAACACAAAAAGTTAAAATTCATGTTAGTGATAGATTTAATGAATCTTGGGGATCTTCATCAATTTTACCACCAAAACAACATTTAATAGATCATCCGCAAATAACATTTAAAAAAACAATAGAAATAGATTGTATAAATTTGGATGATTGGATGTTAGATAAAAATATATCAAAAATAGATTTAATGTGGTTGGATATGCAAGGATACGAACCAGTTATGCTGAAATCGTCAATTAATAGTTTGAGTAAAGTTAGATATTTATATACTGAAGTTTCTTTAACTGAACTATACGATGGTATTGTATTATATCCAGAATATAAAAAATTTTTGATAGATAATGGATTCGAAATAATATTCGAAGATTTGCCTTGGGAAAATGGAGGAAATGTTCTTTTTAAAAATACAAAATTAAATGAAACCAGATAACATATACATATGTCATTATACTAAATTAGTAGATAGAAAAAATATTTTAATAAATCATTTATCTAGTCGTGATATTTATCAATATGAATGGGTGGAAAATTATAATGCAGATGATTGGGATGTCGGGGAAATAAAAAAAGAATATCCAAACATTTTCGAAATTACAACAAATGGGAAAAAATTACCATATTCTATAATATCTTTATTATTAAAACATTTATGGATATTAAAAGATATGGTTAAAAAACAATATAAATCTGTTTTAATTTTAGAAGATGATGTTGTTCTTTGTGATAATTTTAAAGAAAAATTGGAGATATACATGAATCAATTGCCTTCTGATTGGGATTTGGGTTGGGTTGGTACTTGTTGTAATTTACATGCTTCTATGAATGGTAATACGAATGTTTATAGAAAAAATGGAAGTAGATGTACTCATGCTTTTGTTGTTAATTTAAAATGTGCAGAAACTGTATTACCTGATTTAAATTATCCAAACAATGCTGCTGATTGGTATTATAATTACTTAATTGAAAAATATAATTTAAATAATTATTGGTTCGAGCCTCCATTAGCCATTCAAAATAAATCTTTCAAAACTTCATTAGAATATAATTAATGAATATTTCTTTTTTAGATTTTTGGGGCGGATTTAACCATAATAATAATTTTTTTATTCACTTATTTAGAGATATAGTAGAAGATGTGAATGTTACTACGCCAGATAAAGCCGATATAATAATATTTTCTTGTTTTGGTAATTTGAATAAATCGTTTACACATTGCAAAAAGATATTTTTTACTGGAGAAAATTTAAGACCTGATTTTAGTCAATGCGACTATTCTTTTAGTTTTGATTTTGATTCATATAATAATAGAAATATAAGAATTCCTTTATGGTATCTGTATATTGATTGGTTTGGCGTTAAAACGTATGACAACCCAAATTGGTTAATACCCGTTTCATACTTAAATGGGGATAATGAATTCAAAGAAAAGGTAAAAGAAAAATTTGCGTGTACAGTATTCAGTTCACCTCGTAAATCTCGTTTTGCCGCAATACAAACTATAAATTCTTATAAAAATATAGATTGTATTGGGAAAATACATTCACTAAAACTACCAGATGGTGAAAGATTTAAAATGAATGTTATTTCAGGTTATAAATTTAATTTATGTTTTGAAAACAGTATATATCCGGGGTATTTTACTGAAAAGATATTACACGCTAAAATAGCGGGATGTATTCCTTTGTATGCATCTGATAAAACATATACAAATGATTTTAATTGTTCCTGTTGTTTAAATTTAATAGATTATAATAATTTAAATGATTTTTTAAAAGATATAAAAGCTATAGATAAAGATGATAGTTTATATAAAAAAATATTAAATGAGCCATTGTTTTTGGAGTTGCCAAATTTGATTTCTATAAAATCGCAAATATATAACATATTATGAAAATACTCTTTCACGAAAATTCTTTATGCGAAAGGGGAACTTCAGTAGCTTTGTTTGATTATGCTTTTTATTGTAAAAAATTTTTTAATATTGATACATATATATGTTATAATGAAATGCATCCCGCAAATGTAGCGACAGCTATTGAAAAATTTAATAACGAATTTAATTTTGTAAAATCATATAAAAATTTAAATGAATTGCAAGATATTATAGATGAAGTGAATCCTGATGCGTTTTTCATGGAAAAGGGTGGAAAGTATGATAATATTATATCCAAAACTTGTAAGAATTGGATTCATGCTATTGCTCCTTGTGTTAAAAGTGATGTTTATGGGGATAGATTTGCTATGGGTTCTGCATGGCTTAGTAGAATATGCAACTACGAAATAGATTATGTTCCATATATGGTTAATCTTCCTAAGCATGATGAAAATTATAGAAAAGAATTAGGGATACCAGAAGATGCTATTGTTTTTGGTAGAAATGGTGGCAGAGATTCTTTTGATATTTCTTTTGTCAAAGAAGCTATTAAACAAAGTTTAAAAGAAAGAAATGATATATACTTCTTATTTCAAGGAACCGATAAATTTTATGATCATGATAGAATAATTCATCTGCCAACTTGTTCTGATTTAAATGTTAAGGTTAAATTTATTAATACTACTAATGCATTGATTCATGCTAGAGAATTGGGGGAATCATTTGGAGCTACATGTGCTGAATTTTCTTACTTAAATAAACCAGTTATAACATGGAATGGGTCTAGAGAAAGAAATCATATAGATACATTAGGTAATAAAGGATTGTATTACAATAATTACGATGAAGTTTTGAAAATTTTTAATAAATTTAATTTGAAAGCTATAGATAATATAGATTTTAATTGCTATAAAGAATCTTCTCCGGAAAATGTTATGGATAAATTTGAAAAAATTTATTTAAAATAATATAATATATGAATAATGATGACATCAATAAGGCATTAATAGATAATTTAATTTTATTTAAACCAGTAAATAAAAAAATAAGATTGGGTGGTTCATCTGATGGTGGTTATGTAATAATAGATAATTATGAATATGATTTATATGTTTCTTGTGGAATAGGTGGTGATATATCTTTTGATATAGGTTTTTTCAATTACAAAAAAAATATTAAATACTTAACATTTGATGGAACTGTAGATAGGCCAAATGATATGCCATCAGAAATTGATTTTATAAAAAAAAATATTTCATATATAAATACAACAGAAACAACAAATTTGGAAGAATATATTAAAGCATATAATAATATTTTTTTGAAAATGGATATAGAAGGACATGAATGGAATTGGATTATCAATAATAAAAATTTAAATAATTTTAAACAAATAGTATTAGAAGTGCATGGATTTTTCGATGAAAGTTGGACTAATATAGAAAAATACGAATACGAATCTATATTACAATCTTTAATAATTTTAAATAAAACCCATTATTTAGTACATTTTCATGGTAATAATGCTGCTGATTTTAAAGAGATTAATTCTATAAAATATCCAACTGTTGGTGAATTGACTTATATTAGAAAATCTGATTGTATTATTGATGGCTTGAATAAGGATATATTGCCTATTAAAAATTTAGATTTTCCTAATTATTATCATGTACCAGATTTTTATTTTAACACATACCCATTAGTAAATTAATATGATTGACAAAGTTATATATCAAACTTGGTATACTAAAAATATACCAAATGAAATACAATCATTCATAGATAGGATGAAAGAATTAAATTCCTCTTATAAACATATCTTATATGATGATTCTGATATGTTTTATTTTATAAAAGAAAATTATGGGAAAGAAGTTTTAGCGGCATATGATAATCTTAATATTGGTGCCGCAAAAGCTGATTTATGGAGATATTTAATTCTTTATAAAAATGGTGGGATATATTTAGATGTCGATTCTTCTATTTTTTCTAGTTTGGATACCTTAATATCAGAAGATGAAAAAGCTATTATATCTAGGGAAAATAATAAAAATTTATTTGTTCAATGGTGTTTAATGTTTAGTAAAAATCATCCAATTTTGGAAAAAACTATTAAAAAATGTATTATTAATATAAAAAATAAAATTAGTAATAATATATTATATGTTACTGGTCCTCAAGTATATTCGCAATCTATTATAGAAATTTATAATCCATTTTCAATTGATGTCTATAATTCAGAAGATAATTTTATAAATAATAAAATTAATGATATAGTTCCTGAAAATTTTAAATGCAAAATACATTCATTTGATTATAAAGGTTATTGTTTATTTAAACATGATAAATCTGATTTTTTATATAAAAATAAATTAGATTGGCGTACAGAATCTTTAAATAAAAATCTTTTTAAAATATGAAATATAATAGACAACAAGATTTGCCATATCCTCAACCTTGGGAGTATGTTTTAAATTTAATAAAAGGAAGAAAGGAAAATGGTTTTTTTGTAGATGTTGGAGCTAATGATGGTTTAATTGTTTCTAATACAGCACATATGGAAATGAATTTAGGATGGAGGGGAATTTGTATTGAACCTCATCCAATCGCATTTAAAAAATTAAAAGAAAACAGAAATTGTATAAAATATAATTGTTGTGTAAGTGATGATAACGTTGAATTGGATTTTCTATCAGTTATTGGATATGCTGAAATGTTGAGTTGTATTAAAGAAAATGTTTCAGAAGAACATTTAAATAGAATTAATACGGAAATACTTAAACATGGTGGATCGGTGGAAGAAATTAAAGTAAAATCATTACGATTGCAAAAAATATTAGATGATAATAATATCAATAAAATTGATTATTTATCTATTGATACGGAAGGATCTGAACTATCTGTTCTGAAGAGTATTAATTTTAATAAAACTAATATTAAAATTATAAGTGCAGAAAATTCTTCTCATGATGAATCAGTTAAAAATTTTTTAACTGATAAACAATTTAAATTTTTAGATAAGATTTGTTCTGATGAAATATATATAAAAATATGAATGTAGCTGTATGTTTATACGGTCAACCTAGATTTTGTGTTGAAGGTTTCAAATACCTTTATGATTTTTGTGAAGACATTAATTTGGAATTTTATATTCATTCTTGGGGGGATTCAATTGTATTAAATGAATTAAATTCTATATATAATCCAATTTCTATAAAAGTAGAAACTCCTAAAATTAATTTTGATAATATAAACAAATATATCATAAATGAAAATTTAAATAAAAAAGGAATAATATCAACAGTGTCTCCACTTTATTCTATTAATGAAGTTGGTAAACTTTTAGAAAAATCTAATACAATATATGATTATGTGATTTTAACTAGAACTGATATAGGTATTCCAAATGGTAAATTGAATAATTTTAATTTAGAAAAAAATATTATATATTCTTCGTATGTAAATGGATCCGGTTGGGTAATTGGTCCAAATAAAGAAAATTATATTGATACTAAATTTATTTTATCTGATAAAAAAACTATATTATTTTTGAGTAAATTATATGAAAATCTATACCAATATAATATAAATGAAAACATTCCTATGTGTCACCATAGATTGTTTTATTATCATCTAAGTAAATTAAATATGAATTTTAATATGCTATATTTAAACAATAGCAATATAAATGGCGGTTGGTATTTTATAAGAGATGGTAATCTTTCGGATAGTTGATATATATGTATTAATTATGAATTTATTTAAATGGAAAAATATTCCAGTTTTATTGTCTTCAACAAAAGACAGCAGAGAAGAAGATATGTTTTACGATTTTGAATTATTAATAGATTCTGATACTGGTATATTAAAACAAAAGAATATACCTCCACAAGATATTTTATATAAATATGCTAGGAATTCTGGTGTTGGTAAAATATGGGAGACACACTATCAAAAATTTTATGAATTTATAAATAAAACAGTAAATTTAAAAAATAAAAAAATATGCGAAATAGGTTCTGGGAATGGAACTTTAGCTAATAAAATATCAAAACATAACAAGATAATATGTTATGAACCTAACCCTACTTTCAAAGAAAGTGAAAATATAATTTTATTTAAAAAGTTTTTTGAAAAACCTGAAGAAAAATACGATGTTGTAATAACATCTCATACATTGGAGCACATACCAAATATTGAATTTTTTATACAGAATATATATGATAATTTAAATGAAGGTGGGTGTACAATTATGTCTTTTCCTAACCTAGAATTAGGTTTAATTCGAAATCATATAAATATATTCAATACTGAGCATATATCGTATTTTACTCCTATCACAGCAAAGAATTTTTTTAATAAAATGGGGTTTGGCGATTGTCATGTAGAATTATATTTGGATCATAGTATATTTATTATAGCATATAAAAAACAATGTAATTACACAAAAATTTCTGAAAATAATTTAATTTATATTAAAAATTTAATAGAAAATTATTTTAATAATTTAAATGATAAAATTAAAAATTTAAATAAAAAAATAAAATCTATTTCGCAAGATGAAAAACCTTTGTATCTTTTTGGTTGTCATGCAATGACTTCAATTTTATTGAATGTTTTAAAATTTAAAAACGATAAAATTGGTATTATATTAGATAATGATATTTTAAAAAATAATAACAGATTATATGGAAGTAATTTAATATGCAAACACCCAAATGATGTGCCTTTAGGCTATGTAATTTTAAATGGTGCTGCATATCATAATGACATTAAATTAAATTTAATTGAAAGGGGATTTGATGTGATAGAATGGATATGAAAAGAATAGCCTTATGTTTATCTGGTGGTCTTAGAAATTTTAGAGATACTTTTTATTCGTTTGATCACTTTTTATTAAAAAAACATAATGTAGATGTTTTCTTTTTTGGTTTAGAAAATAAACTAGGGTATAATCAAAATGAGAAAGATTTAATTAAATTATATAATCCTATAGATTTTAGGATTAATAATGAAAATTATTATAATAATATTAATTGTAATTTTAATTTAAAAACTAGTTATTATTCTTTTTATAATGTATTTAAATGCAATGAATTGAAATGTATTCATGAAAACAAAAATTCATTTAAATATGATTATGTAATTCGTTCTAGAACGGATTACTTTTGGTTTAGATATATTACAGAAAATGAATTTTTATTAGCAAATAATAATGTTTTAGTTCCAAAAGAATGGGCTTTTAAAGGGGTGAATCAATTTGCTAAATCTGATATATATGCGATAGGAAATAGTATAATGATTGATGAATATTCCTTGTTATTCAACAATATAATAGAATATAGTAAAGAATTAGAATTTCACCCTGAATCTTATTGTGGATTACATTTTATGAAAAAAAATATTAATAATATTGAAATTGACAGACATGTAATTTTTGAATATCCCTCACAAAGAATTGAAAAATATATATTTCCCCATAAATTTATAAAATACTTTGATGAACCCACTATAGTAGAAGAAGACAAATTTTTACAAGAAGTTTCTAATAAAAGAAAATTTTTTTAAAATTTATGATAAAATTAATAGCGTTTGATTTAGATGGAGTTTTGGTGGATGCAAAAGAAATTCATTATGATTCATTTAATATAGCCTTAGAAGAAATTGATTCTAATTTTGTTATTACGAAGCAAGAACATATAAGTAAATTTGACGGTTTGAAAACTAAACAAAAACTAGACATGTTAACTTCTTTAAAGGGTTTGCCTAGAGAATTGCATAATAAAATATGGGATCGAAAACAGGAAATTACTTTAAACAAAATTTTAAATTTAAAAATTGATGATAAATTAGTTTTTATTTTTAAAACATTAAAAGAAATGGGGTTTTTATTAGCATGTTGTTCTAATTCTATAAGAAGATCTGTATTTGTAATGTTAAGTAAAATTGGAATTATTGAATATTTTGATTTAATACTGTCTAATGAGGATGTCCAAAATTCGAAACCACATCCAGAAATATATTGGTCCGCAATGACAAAATTAAACATTTTACCAGAACAAACATTAATAGTAGAAGATTCTCCTTATGGGTTGTTAGCGGCACATAGATCAAATTGCAATGTATTGCGTGTTAAAAATACAGACGATTTGACTATTGATAAGATTTTAAATCATCTAAATAATAAAATTATGAATGCTAAATGGAAAGACGAAAAATTAAATGTTTTGATTCCTATGGCTGGAGCAGGAAGTAGATTTGAAAAGGCCGGATACACATTTCCGAAACCTTTGATAGATGTAAGAGGTAAGCCGATGATACAGGTTGTCGTTGATAGTTTGAATATAGAAGCTAATTACATTTATATTGCGCAAAAATCACACAGAGAAAAATATAATTTAGATACACTTTTAAATTTAATAACACCAAACTGTAAAATAATAGATGTGGATGGGATTACAGAAGGTGCAGCAGTTACCACTTTATTGGCTAAAAAATTTATAGATAATACAAACCCATTATTAATAGCAAACTCTGATCAATATTTAGATTGGAATTCTAATGAATTTATGTATAAGATGCAGGAACAAGATGTAGATGCAGGAATTTTGACTTTTAATTCTACTCATCCAAAATGGTCTTATGCTAAATTAGATGAATTGGGGTTTGTTTCTGAAGTTGCTGAAAAAAATCCAATATCTGATATTGCTACGGTAGGTGTTTATTATTGGAAGAATGGTTCAGATTATGTGAAATACGCAGAACAAATGATTTCTAAGAATATAAGAGTTAATAAAGAATTTTATGTATGTCCTGTATTTAATGAATCAATTTTAGATGGGAAAAAAATTAAAACATTTAATATAGATAAAATGTGGGGAATAGGTACTCCAGAAGATTTAGATTTTTTTCTAAAAAATAATTAAATGTTAATCATCTCTCATAGAGGATATATTAATGGTCCTGATAATGCATTAGAAAATAATCCAGAACATATAAAGACATTATTAAAATCTAATATACCCGTAGAAATAGACGTATGGTTTAAAGATAATCTATTACTATTAGGGCATGATAATCCGAAATATATAATTGACCATGATTTTTTAAAATCAAAAGGCTTATGGTGTCATGCAAAAAATTTAGATGCATTATTTTACATGTTAAAATTTAAAATTAAAAATTGTTTCTGGCATCAAGAAGATGATTTTACTTTAACTTCTTCTGGATATATTTGGACTTATCCTAATAAAAAAGTTACTGATAAATCTATCATAGTAGATACAAAAAATAATTGGAAAGATTCTAAATATACTTGCTTTGGTGTATGCGTAGATTATATATAATATGAAATTTGCCTTTGCGATAATCACTTATATTTTCCTATGAGTGATAATAAATGGCTCTATTATTTTAATACATCTACAGATCAGGCAGTCTTATGACCATTAGATTTGCCAAATTGAATCATAATATAATATATGAATACAAAAAAAGCATTAATAACTGGTATTACTGGACAAGATGGATCTTATCTTGCTGAACAACTTTTAGATAAAGGATATGAGGTTCACGGAATAATTAGAAGATCATCGTCGTTTAATACATCAAGAATTGACCACATCTACAACAATACACTTTATGGAAATGTATTTAAATTGCATTATGGGGATTTAACTGATTCTAGTAATATTAACAGATTGTTGGAAAAAATTGGTCCTGATGAAATTTATAATTTAGCAGCTCAAAGTCATGTTCAAGTTTCTTTTGAAATTCCCGAATATACTGCACAAGTGGATGCTTTGGGAACTCTAAGATTTTTAGATGCTATAAAAGAAACGGGTTTAAAAGATAAAACTAGATTTTATCAAGCCTCTACTTCCGAATTATACGGTAAAGTGCAAGAAACTCCACAAACAGAAAAAACTCCATTTTATCCAAGATCTCCATATGGAGTAGCTAAACTTTATGGATATTGGTGTGTAGTTAATTATAGGGAGGCATATGGAATACATGCATCAAATGGAATTCTATTTAATCACGAATCTCCAAGAAGAGGTGAAACTTTTGTATCAAGAAAAATAACTAGAGCTGTAGGGAGAATTAAAGAAGGTTTACAAGATTGCTTGTATTTGGGAAATCTTGATTCTAAACGTGATTGGGGGTATGCGCCTGAGTATACCGATATGATGTGGAGAGTTTTGCAACAGGATAATCCGGATGATTATGTTTGTGCCACTGGAGAAACACATACTATAAGAGAATTTTGTATAAAATCATTTAAACGTGTTGGAATTGATATTAAATTTTACTACAGTGATGTACAAGAGGAAGGAATAGATATAAAAACTGGAAAAAGTTTAATTAAAATAGATCCTAGATACTTTAGACCTTCCGAAGTAGATTTATTATTGGGCGATGCATCCAAGGCTGAAAAACAATTACAATGGACTCCTAAAGTTAAATTTAATGAGTTAGTCAATATAATGACAGATTCTGATTGGGATTTAGCTAAGAGGGAAAAGAATATTTTATGAAAAAATTATTTGTAGCGGGGCATAACGGAATGGTTGGATCTTCTATTTGTAGAAATAATACTGAGTATGAATTAATTAAAGTTGAAAAAAATATTTTAGATTTGAGGTATCAACAATTTGTTGATGCATTTTTTCAAATGATGAAGCCTGATATTGTTGTAATTTCTGCTGCTAAAGTTGGGGGTATCCATGCTAATAGTGCATATCCTGCTGAATTTTTATATGATAATATAATGATAGCTTCCAATTTAATACATTCTTCATATAAAAATAATGTAGAAAAGGTTTTATTTTTAGGAAGTTCTTGTGTTTATCCAAAATATTCTAAACAGCCTATAAAGGAGGAATATCTTTTAACATCAGAATTGGAGCCAACTAATGAAGCTTATGCTATAGCTAAAATTGCTGGTATTAAATTGTGTGAATTTTATAATAAACAATATAATGTAGATTATCATAGTATAATGCCATGCAATTTGTACGGAATTGGCGATAATTATCATCCAGAAAATAGTCATGTATTGCCCGGATTAATACGTAGATTTCATGAAGCGAAAATTAAAAATTTAAAAGAAGTTGTAGTTTGGGGATCTGGAACTCCTCTTAGAGAATTTTTATTTGCTGATGATTTGGCTAAAATTATTTTAAATATTTTAAAACTTAAAGGGCTTTCTAATTTAATTAATGTTGGATCCGATTATGAATTTAGTATAAAAGAATTGGCTTATATGGTTAAAGATGTTGTGGAATATAATGGAAATTTAATTTTCGATTCAAATAAGCCGGATGGAACTCCCAGAAAAAAAATGGATAATACTTTACTCAAAAAATATATCAACGTAGAATATACAGACTTTATAGAAGGTCTTAAAGTTTGCTATAATGATTTTTTAAGTAGATATGAAAGATAACTTGTTTGATTACATAAATTCAATTTTGTATAAATCAAAATTGAACGAAAAAATACATTCTACCAACACTGAATACAATCAATATCTAATTAATAGATGGTTGTCTATGTATTCTCCAGATGTCGCTAATGTAGTAAATGCTACAGTTAATGTTTATGGATTTGTCTTAGAAAAACATGAGCATTATGAATTCCTTTTGAATCTTTTAAATCGATGTAAGTCTAAAAAAATTAATTACATAAAAAAATCTAAATCTGAAAAGGAAGAAGATGATATCGAAGAATTTTCACAGCATTATGAAATTTCCAAAAGAGAGGTTAAAGAAATGATTGATTTACTTAAAGAGGTGACTAATTAATGATATGAATAGAGAAATGCCTACACACATGGACAATTTAAAACACAAAAAGGGTTTGATTGACCTAGATGGAAATTCGGAAGGATTCTTTGGACTTGAAGATTACAAATTAAAAACGTTATTTGATGATATTCTTTTAGTAGAATTTGTCGATGAAGTGGCGGATAATAAAGGTTCGGCAATTATGCGAAATGGTTTGTATGTTCCTACAAATGTTAATACAAAGGCATGGAGGAAGGCTAAAGTCATTTTAGCTGGTCCTAATGTAGTATATACCAAAGTTGGAGATATTGTATTATTTCCAAATGATAAAGGTGTTTCTGTTGCTAATATTGAAGTTGAAGGATTTGGCACTTTAAAAAAAGGTATGTTCTTGAATGAACAGAGGTTATTTGGTATTTTGACTAAATAATTTAGTGGCAATAATTCATGATGCTAAAATTTCTAGAGCAAAATTATTAGAAATTCTTAAGAGGAACGTTTGTGAAATTTTCTTCTTGAGGAGACATGATGTTCCTTTCAGATCTCCTGATAGGAATATGTTATGTACAAATTCTTATGAATTATTAAATTCTGCAAATGGCAGGAGAGTTTTGAACTATCGACCTCCTAAAAAACCATTACATTTTGATCCTGTATTGAAATCTTTAGTAGTTACATGGGATATTCTTCAAATGAATTACAGATGTGCTAATATGACATATTGTTTTTTAATCAAAGAATACGAAACGCATAATGAATTTTGGGATACATTTAACAATAAATTTTATCCCATGTCGCCAATGGATAAGTTGATATGGATGGATTCCGGACCACCTGTCGTTTAAATATTGATTATTTTAACTTAATCATTAACTATTTGAATGATTTATACTGATAGTATATTTGATCGTTTTTTACAAAGAGATGTCGCATTTTCATTAGATGATAAAGTAATTAAGAAGGGTAAATTGGCGTTGGTCGTTAAAAAGGATTATTTTTTTATATTCAACATATATGTTGATGGAATTTTAAGAAAGGTTGAATATCCATATCCTTTTTTAGTTTCAGATTTAGATAACGGACTACTTTTAAATTATAACTTGACTGCATTATCTATAGGGTGTGATGAATTGTATTATAGATACTTATCTTTGAAGAAAATTGGAAATTCTAAATTTTACGACAAATTAATGAAGTTCGAAGCCATTGACAAGATCTAAGTTATGCGGTAACATTTGTTGATGTCCTTATTATCAAATTTTCCTGAGAATCATACGCCTAGAGATTCTCAAATAAAAATATTAAAAGGTATTGAATCAGCCTTTAATTCTGGGAAAAAGTTTGTAATTGTTTATGCGCCCACTGGGAGTGGAAAATCATTCATAGCAAAAACTTTAGCAAATTACAGCAGAGATATTCCAGATTTTGTTTTAAATGATGTCGAAACTGGTGCTGCTTTTGAGGTTCAATATGGAGCTATGCAGAAAATTCCATCAATTTATGAGAAATACTTTGAGGAAGATATGGGGGGATCTTATGTTCTCACCATAACTAAGAATCTTCAGAATCAATACAAATTGTTGTTTCCTGATTCAAAAATTTTAAAAGGTAAATCTAATTATAAATGTACAGTGGATTTTAGTAGGAATGTAGATAATGCTCCTTGTATTTTTAGTCCTAGTTTAAAAAGAAGATGCGACTTTAATGAAATATGTTCATACTATAATAGTAGAAATGCTTGTATAACTAATAAATTTTCCGTATTAAATTATAAAAAATTTATTAGAATGCCTAGGCATTTGATGAAGAGACAATATATCATTTGCGATGAAGCATCTGAATTGCCAAATGAAATTGTTTCCATTTATACGAGAAATATTCCAATCAGTTTGTTGAAGAAGCTTGGTGTTCAGCTTCAAAAGATTCCTTATCAAAATTCTGCTAAATTTTTAGGATGGATGAATGAATTTTCTGCGACATTAGATTCAGAAATTTCTAAATTGGGAAAAAAGTTAAAAAAGAAGTTTGATGATTCTACAAATAAAAATCTTATAGTATATAGGAAATTGTTTAGTGATATTGAATCTACAATTTCGCTATGGGATAAAACAGAATACATAGTTGAATTAAATCAATACAGTTTAAAAGTTGTACCGTTAAAAATTGATAATTTATCAAAAACTATTTTCAATTATGGTGAAAAGGTCGTTTTAATGTCTGGAACTATTATAGATCATAAAAATTTTGCTAAAGAATTGGGAATTCATGACTATGAATATATTCAAGTGGATTCGGAATTTGATCCTAAAAAAGCTCCAATTTATGCAGTCAATTCAAATAGATCTTTGAATAAAAATAATTTACATAGAATGCTTCCGATCTTATTGGAAGATATTAAAAAGATTTGCAATAAACATAAAAATGAGAAGGGTATTATACATACTCATACAAATGAAATAACAAGATTTTTGATGCAACATTTAAGTGGGAATAGATTTTTATTTCGATCTACTCAAAATGACAATGATGATATTATAAATTTACATATAAATTCCGAAGAACCTACAATATTAGTAAGTCCATCACTCAGTTATGGTGTAGATCTGAAAGGTGATCTGGCAAAGTTTCAAATTATTGTGAAAGCTGCATTTTTGCCGTTAGATGATCAAAGGGTTTGCAGATTGTTTAAAGAGGATAAGCAATGGTATATTAATCAAATGCTGAACAATCTAATACAAGCTTGTGGTAGAGGAGTTCGATCCAAACATGATGAATGTTCCACTTATATATTAGATGGAAGCATAACTAATAATGTCATTCAAAATAAAGCGGTTCTTCCTAAATATTTTATAGAAAGATTCGTTTAATGAACAAAAAAGCATTCCATTTTGAAATACATGATTTATTAGTTCAATTTGTTGCTGCTTATGATGATGTTATCATATCTAGATATAACAAACAAAGAGAAGAGAAGGAGAGAATTAAGGTAAGATATATACACGCTCCCAAAAATAGAGTAATATATGATTTAAATAATAAATCTCAAAACTTAACACTTCCTGTTATATCTATTTCTATAAATTCTATAACTAGAGATGATTCTAGGGTGTTTAATAAAATAACTGGGATGTATCTTCCCAGACAACCATTAGAAAATAGTCCCTCAAAAACTGCTCAAATAAGAATGCCAGTCCCTGTTAACGTTAGTGTTAACATGAGTATAATTGCCCAATATCAAACTGATATTGAGCAAATATTATCTAACTTTATACCTTACACCAATCCTTATATAGTAATTTCATGGAAAATACCCGAGACTTTTCATCTAAATTATGTGAATGAAATACGAACTGAAGTTTTATGGGGTGGCGATATTCAATTAGAATATCCCATTGAAGTGACATCTTCGGATAAAGCTAGATTTTCGGCAAATACTACTTTTACAATTAAAGGATATTTATTTCCCGAAGCACCAGAAGATCCATATAAGAACATTTATTTTATAGATAATAATTTAAAAACCACATCTAGTATTTTACTGAATTTGGAAGATTATCAAAAAATGCAAAGTTCTTCGTATTTTTACGATCCAAACAGTAAATTGCTTAATGAAACCTCTACAGCACATGTTTCCGGTTCGCCATATTTAACTAATGTTTATAGAAATGTATCTTCTTTCATGCAAGAATTGTCTGGAGAAGTTAATTTGCAACAAGTTAATGATGAAAATATTAATTTAACAATTTTAGGAAAAAGATTTAATAGCAATACTTTTGTATTGTTAAGCACTTTAAATAGTGTAAGTTCTTTAAATCTTACAGCAGCTTCCTATAATTATTTCCCAACCGTGAGTGGATATATAATTCCTTGTAATATTCTAAGTGAAAATATTTTAACAATATCGTTGCCATTATTAAACATTAGTACTCCTATGAATTTAATAGTGGCTAATAATATAGGATGGTATGATACGTATTCTATAAATACTCATATAAATTACGTTACAATTTAATTTTAAAGTATAAATATCAATAATGGATAACACATTTGATGACGGAAAATCTTCCACATTTGGAAAACAATTGATGACATATGTTATGTCTAAATTGCCGTATTCTGGATTGGATATTTCCAATATGACAGATGAGATTAATCCAAAATATAAATATTTTCAGAACGTAGGTGAAAGAAGATCTGAAGTATTGGCAAAATATTCTGTAACGCAAAATAGCGAATATAACAATCAAAACGTAGGTGATATAACTGCTGATAAACGATATTCGCAAATGATGTATGCGAATATCCCCAAAGATAAAGTTGCTAGAATTAAAGATTACAGAATGATGGCTGCTTTTTCTGAAATTGCTAAAGCATTGGATGAAATTTGTGACGAAGTTATAAATGTAGATTTGAACAGTAATAGTTGTACTGAATTAAAAATTACTGGAGTTGATTTATCAGAATTTGAATTTGATGTATTACAAAAAGAATTTAAAAAATATATTTCCTTTTTTGATTTAGAACATAAAGGTTGGTCTTATTTTAGGCAATTATTAATAGAAGGTGAAATTTATTGGGAACATATTATTCATGAGGAATATAAAGAAGAGGGAATTTTGGGAGTAGTTCAAGTTCCTAGCGAACTAATAGACCCTGTATTTTCTAATGTTCAGAATATAATGGTAAAAGGTTATCTTTATAGAAAACCAATTTTTGATCCAAAAAATCCAATGAAACAAATTAAAACTGAATTTGTTCCTATGGATAAAAATCAAATTACTTATATTCATTCAGATGTTTGGAATGAAGCTAAAACTATGCGACTTCCATTTTTGGAAAATGCCAGAAGAGCTTATAGGCAATTATCAATGCTAGAAGATGCTATAATAATTTATAGATTAGCTAGAGCACCAGAAAGACTTGTATTTAATGTTGATGTGGGAAATATGCCTCCCCCAAAAGCTGAAGCATATCTTAAAAAGTTGATGTCTCAATATTGGTCCAGTAAAACTTATGACCCTCAACAGGGTGGTATTGTCCAAAAGTTTAATCCGCAATCTATACTAGATAATTTTTGGTTTGCGAAGAGAACTGGTTCTGAAGGAACTCAGGTGACTCCTCTTGCAGGTGGTCAGAATCTTGGACAATTAGACGATTTAATGTATTTTGTTAAAAAATTATATCAGGCATTAAATGTTCCCACTACTAGATTAGATCCTCAAGATGCTTTTAGAGATGGTGCTGACATGCTTAGGGAGGAATTGAAGTTCGCCAAATTTATAGTTAGGATGCAACAAGGATTTGCTGCGGGATTAAAAAATGGTTTTATTACTCATTTACAATTAAAAGGATTGATGAAGGAATTTAATATAAAGGAGAGACATTTGGAAATTGTGTTTAATGTTCCTACAAATTTTTATGAAGTAAGACAGCAACAAAAAATTGAATTAAAAACTTCTACGTTTGGCAATATATCAAACAATGCAAGCGTTTCTCCTACATATGCACAAAAGAAATATTTAGGTTGGTCTGATTTGGATATTAAAGCTAATAGAGAGTTTTTAAGAAAAGATAAAGCTTTTAATTGGGAATTGCAACAAATCGAAAGCTTAGGTCCAGATTGGAAGAATGTATTGAAGTCTCAGGCTCAAGGTGCTGGAGGTGCGCCAGAAGCAGGCGCAGCACCACCATTGGGTGGTGGTGGAGGGGGAGGCGGTGGTGGTGGGGGTGGTGGATTACCCCCACCTTTCTCTGGAGGACCAGCTACGACAACTGGAGAACCAGAAGCAGGTGGAGCCGAAGGTGCAACAGAAGGTGCGGGGGGTGGAGCACCTACACCAGAAAGTGGGGGTGGGGCAGCTCCACCTCCAACGGCATAAGTTTATTATACTCTAGGGTATAAATAAATATATGTCCTGTGATGCAATAACACCGATTTCTGCTTTTCAAAGTACTAATTTAAACTCCAAAATAGATTCTTTTAATAGATTGGGGGAAAGAATAGTACGTTCTTTAGGCGCACCTTTAGTATCGGTAGAACTGCATCAAGATCAAATATTTGAAAATATTTCCTTAGCTTGTGAAATGTTTTCAAAATTTGCAGGTTATTCTAAAGAATATTTAGTTTTCGATTCTGCATTATATGAAAGGGGAAAGGGTACAAGGTTAGACGTATTGTATACTTTAAGTAATCAGACTCTATCCTTGGAAGATAAATTAAAACATAGAACGACATCACAATCCACTTCCCCATATTTAAATGTTCCTGAAAATGTTTATATAGTATCGTGTCCGATATCTAATACTGTTTTTTCTTCGAATTCTACTTTGTCTGCTAGTTTTTTTTCTAATTTAGAAAAAAATCAAATTTTAGACAAAGCCACTTTTGAAGTGTTAAAAAATAATTTAAACTTTTCAAATCTATTTTCAAAAAGTTCAACAAGCTATGTAGTTGTCACAGGATACCACACAGCATTAAACAATATACCAAATTCTATATTTTCTTCTAATAGCGCATTAGATGAATTATATCCAAGTGGTATAGTCATAAATGAAATTTTAAACGATACAAATTATTCGGAATTATCTAATTTTACAATATATATACCTATATCAAATTATTTTAATCAATCTACAGAATATTTAAATTTATATAGAATTGCAAGTCCTATACCAGATACCATATTTTTAGAAAATGAGAATTTATCTAGTGTGTATCAAACTGGAATCTCATCGTTAACTTCAATATCAGATACACAATTTGAATATATATCTTCTAATTTAAGTAATATATCTTTATATAATTTCTTGTCATCTTACTCAATTGTATATTATTTGATAAGCCATTCATTGTGTTCTCATATGTTTTCCTCATATGAGAATTTAAGTTCGGAATTTAATTTGGGATTATATGAAACTCAAACACTCGCGGAAAGTGGAATTAATTTAATAGAAAATGAAATTGTAAGCGGATTTCCTATAAATTTATATTTTCAATTATCCGTGTTGTCTTCATATAATTCTATACATCAAATACCAAGCAATGTATTTTTAGATGTGGAAAGTTTGTCTGATACATATGGTGTTACGGGAATACAATCAGATCAAAATATTTCAAAAAATAATTATGATACTATATTATCCAATTTATCTAATATATCATTAAATTATTTTTTATCTTCACAAAATATATCTTCATACTCTGTAAATACTTCTATATTTTCTTCGGTGTTCTTAAATTATGAAAATTTAAGTGCTCCATATATATATGGATTATCTGCTTCTACTATAATTTATGAAAATGATATTAATTTAATTAATTCAAATGCGAATCCCGGATTTCTTTTAAGTTCTTTTATAACAGAATTGTCTGTCGATTCATATAAAGTAATAAGTGATATTCCAGCAAATTTATTTTTAGATATAGAAAGTCTGTCCGAAACTTACGGAACAACTGGACTTTTAAGTGATACAATATTAGATACTACTGAATTTAGCAACATAAGCAGTAATATAACATATGTACAGTTTAGGTATTATTATGACCTGCACAATGTAGAAACCGAATACACATTAATAAACAATGTAAGCACTTCTTTGGTAAGTAGTTATCCGTCTCTACAAGCTTTATACCCAGAAGGATTAAGTGCTGGATTAGTTTTAAATTCGACAGATTATAATTCTATTACAAGTATAATAGATCCGGGATTTGATTTTAATTACTTTTTCACACTGTCAACATTAACTGCTTATTTTTGTGTAAATGATATACCAAGAAATGCATTTTTAGATACACCTAGTTTGTCGGATATGTATGGATCTGAGGGTATAATTAAAGACACTCAAATATCTACAACAGACTATGATTTTATAGTATCAAATTTAAGTAGTGTGGAATTCAATTACTATTATTTATATGATCATAATGAACTGTTTTATGATGTTTTAACGCCTTTATCTGCTGAAATATTTTTAAATTATTCTACATTATCTAGTATATATCCATCTGGAATAGATGAAAATTATACATTAAATCAGACTGAATATGATTATTTGTATGATGAAATATCTGGAGTGTTTCAAATTACTGATTTCTTTAAATTATCAGTAATTCCGTATATTATATATACAAATACGGAATCCTTATGTCCTGTTTTATTTTTAAACTCAAACATATTAAGTTCAACTTATATTGATGGAATATCATCTGGTACTATATTATCCGAATCACAATATTCCATATTATCATCAAACTTTGATAGTAGTATCAATAATTATCTTTCGTCTACTCCTCAATCTGGACTTCACTATAATTACTTTTTTACTTCTTTAAATTATATACATAAAGACTTTACAAATGAAACTTTGTTATCCGCAACTTATCCTAATGGAATAGCTTTAAATGTTACTATTAATGAAAATAATTATAATGCATTAAGCGCAGTATCGAATACATTATTACAAAATTATTTTTGCGAATCAAAAACTGAAGGAGTATCGAACTCCTGCTCAAATCAATGTAGCACATCTACTTCCAATATATATTCTAACATGTTTGATTATGATATGATGGATTATAGAAAGGTTATTTCCATAACCGATTTTGAAGAGGGATCAACTTCTGGTATTAATACACTGTTTACAATCGAACAAACATTAGCACAACAAACATATTTTTCATATGCTATGGGAAATTATGGGTTCGATCTAATAAGTTGGTGGACTGTTAAGAATTGGTTGGAGACTAGAGAAAAAGTATTAGCAATTAGAAGAGCTTGTGAATTTGACGAAAGGACACAATATCTCAAAATGTATCCTGAACCGACAGATTCTGTTAGATTTTATGGTGCATTAGCTTGTTATGTGGAAAGACCTTTAAGAGATTTAATTAAAGAAGCTTGGGTGTATAAGTACGCACTAGCTTTATGTAAAATTACATTAGGAACTGTACGTGGTAAGTTTGGGAGTACTCAAGCATTTGGGGGCCAGATCTTCTCTCAAGATATGATGCAACAAGGTATTACTGAAAGAGATGCATTGGAACAACAATTATACACCACATCTGCTGGATTGGGAGATGCAGATCCAGTTTCATTCTTTATAGGATAATAATATGCCGATACTTAATAAAGATCCTAGATTCACTCAAGGAATTTTTAAACCAAATAATCCTAAAAAATTTATAGGAAAGTTTGCTGTATTCAGATCTTCTTTTGAACGTAAATTTTTTTTATGGGCAGATTCTAATCCAAATGTTTTGGAGTGGGGATCTGAAAATATTATTATACCATATAAAAGTCCTATTGATAATAGATGGCATAGATATTATGTTGATAACTATGTAGTATTAAAAGAAGGGTCTAAAATAGTAAAATATTTGGTCGAAATTAAACCATATAAGCAAACGATTCCGCCTAAAGTTTCTAAAAGAAAGAAGAAGGAGACTATATTATATGAGCAAACTCAATGGGCAATTAATCAAGCCAAATGGGAAGCGGCTGATAAATTTGCTAAATCAAAAGGATACAAATTCATTAAAATAACTGAAAAGGAATTATTTAACGAATAATTATTTCTTTTTAGTAGGCCCACTAAATTGACTCGCAGTTCCGAAATATGCACTCCTTTGTTGTACCGCACTTCCTTGTCCTCCAATGTCTTGCAATTTAAATGTGCTGTATTCTGGAAAATTTACAGTTTGTAATCTTGGAGATTGACCTTCTCTTTTAACAAGTTCTCTAAATAATCTTTTGGTAGTTAAACTATAAATTTTTTTAAATTTCGGATCACTTTCATAAGGTGCGCCGTATTTAAAATGTTCAGCATCTTTTGTTATAGTTGTTATGTATTCGCCTTTATCTGTTGTAATAATAGATTCGGGAAATAATTTTTTGTAACCATCTATTAAAATATCAACATATTCGGACACTGGTCCAGATTGTATAGTTTTAGTCATTTGACTTGGTGCTAATTCTCCATATGAGGCGAACATAGCATTTAAAGTTGTTCCTATATTTGACTTCACAATACTCTCCGAAAATCTAGATGAATCTGGATACATCTTTTTCAATTGTTCTACAAGTTCTTTTGGGATTTTAACTTCTTCATCCATTTCTCTATTAACAGCTTTAGCAGTTGAATAAGTTGCCCCAGTAACTGATGCAGCTTTTCTTGGATCTAAAATATCTTCTTTTCCTCTTTCTGTTGCAGTAACAGAACCAAATTCTGGAGTTGCAGCTAATTCGCCTCTAGTTTTCGCGCCACCACCTTTATCGCCACTTCTAACTTTTCCCTTTCTTCCCACAGGTGGTTTTCTTCCGGAAGAAATTCCGGAATTTGGTCTATCTTCAACATCTGGTGCTGGTTCATCAGATCTGCCACCACTACTTCTAGATCTTCCAGCTTCATTTAAAAGATCATAAAAATCTTTAAACTTCATATTACAATCAAAATCCATTCAATTATTTAATTAAATGCACTTATTTTTAGAGAAATAAAATATAAATAACTAAATAATTTTATGTCATTAAGATTGATTGTTGAAAAACCTGCTCCGGAAGAACAATTTGAATATATTATGGAAGAAAGGGATAGAAATTCTCCCTCTACTTTATTTATCAAAGGTCCATACATGATGGCAGAAGGAGTGAATAGAAACAATAGATTATATCCATTGCATGAATTAGTGAGGGAAGTGGAAAGGTATAAATCTGAAATGATCATAAATGCAAGATCATTGGGTGAATTAAATCATCCACAATCTGCTGAAGTTAATCCAGAAAGAGCTTGCCATATGGTGACAGAATTGAGTCAAGATGGAAATGTTTTTTTGGGTAAAAGTAAAGTTTTATCAACTCCATGTGGATTAATTATTAAGTCTTTAATTAACGATGGAGTAAAGCTTGGAATGAGTTCGAGAGCACTTGGGCAATTGGAAGAAAAAAGCGGAAAGAATGTTGTAAAAAATTTAAGATTAATAGCAATTGATTGTGTGGCGGATCCAAGTTACCCGAAAGCATTTGTTAATGGAATTTTAGAATCAAAACAATATGTTTTAAAAGAAAGTGGACAATATGAAGAGGTGTATAATGTCTTTGAGAATAGTTTGAAAAACTTGCCAAAACATGATGTGGAATCATATTTAAAAGAATCTATCATAAACTTTCTTAAAAATATAAAATAAACTAAATAAAGAATATGAGAAGAATTGAAAAAGAAAACGTCGTCGATTTCATTCAAGCTTTAATGGAGAATGATTACAATACAGCAAATAAACATTTAGGTATTTTAATTAAAGAAAAGCTTAGAAATAAATTAATGGAAGCTAAACATGTAAAAGCTTTTGGTAAAGATTCGGAAAAACACGAAGATGGCGAAAAATGCGATGAATGTGAAAAGAATTCTAAATCTAAAAAATCTAAAAAAGGTGAAGATTCTAAAAACAGCAAAATGCCACCTTGGTTAAAGAAAATTAAAGCCAAGAAGAATAAATAATATAAAAATTGATAACTAATAATATGGGAAAAGAAATTTCAAATCTCCTCAAAGAAGCTACTCAAGGTATATTGACCGAGCAAACATTAACACAAATTGAATCTGCGTTTAATGAAGCTGTCAATGAAAGAGTAAAAATTCACGTAGAAAAAGCTTTGCACGAACAGGATTCCGAATATACGCAAAAGCTTGAAAAGTTATTAGAAGCTATCGATTTAGATAGAACAACTAAATTGAAAAGAATTGTAGAAGCAATTGATGTTAATAATTCTAATAAATTAAAAATGGTAGTAAAGAAATATGAAAAAGTTATTACCGAAAATGCTAAACAATTTAGAGATGATTTGGTTGATAAAATTTCACATTACTTAGATTTGTTTATGGAAAGTAAAATTCCTCAACAAACTATTGAAGAAGCAGTACGTAATAACAAGGCTAGACTCATTCTTAATAATTTAAGAGAATCTTTAGCTATCGATACTGCATTGTTAAGTGATTCTTTAAAAGATGCATTGTTGGATGGAAAGCAACAAATTGTCAATGCTAAGAAATCTGAACAAGAGGCTAGAAAAGAATTAGAAACAATTAAAGAAGAATTTGAAAGAACTGAAGCTAAACTAATTATCGAAAGCAAGACTGCTAAATTGCCTCCAAAGAAAAGAGAATATGCTCTTAAAGTTTTGGAAGGAAAATCTCCTAAATTCATTAAGGAAAATTTAGATTACACATTAAGTCTTTTCGATAAAAAGGAAGAAGAAAGATTAGCTTTGTTAAAAGAACAAGCTTTTGAAAAAAGAAAAGTTAAATCCGATAGACCAGTTACGGAAGACATATTAAATGAAGATTCCGGTGAATTGACCGAATCTGAAGAATTGTTATCGGAAACAACTGAACAAAAATTTGGCCACGTTAATAATTATTTGAGCGAATTGAGTAAATATTAATAAGCCTCTAAATTTGGTAGAAGTATGAAAATACTTGAAATCCTGTGCTTAGGCACTTGAGGTCGAAATAGAAAGAAACAAAACAAACATGAAACAAATCAAACCTACACAAGCTTATATCAATCAAGATCGTGCTCGCGTCCTTTTGGAAAAGTGGGCACCTGTACTCGATTATTCTTCCAAGAATGTCAGTCCAATCGAAGATGATCATACTCGCTTAAACACTGCTGTGCTTCTCGAAAACCAAGAATCTTGGTGTTTGAATGAAGCTGGATTGTATGCTGGTGGATCTGGTAGCTTATTCGGCAGTCCTGCTGCTGGAGAAGTTGGCGCATTTGGTGGTGGTAACGCCTCCTTAGGCCCACAAGGTGATCGTTATGCTGCTGCTGACAATCGCTTGCCAAAGATCCTTATCCCCATGATTCGTCGTACCTTCCCTGAATTGATTTCTAACGAAATCGTTGGTGTTCAACCAATGAGCGGTCCTGTTGGACTCGCATTTGCATTGCGTTACAAATATGGTTCACAGAATTTTGGTGGTAACTTCCAAGATAACTCTAACCCTGCCGGAGGCAGTGGTTTAGAACCTTCTAGAAGTACTAGAGAACTTACTCCAAAAGGCCAATATGGTAGTGGTACTAAAGGTGAAAACGAATTAGGATTCCAACATCTTGACACTCGTTTCACTGGTACTTCTGCTGTTGGTCTTAGCGGTTTGGGAGTCGGATCTGATTGGGAATTCTCTGCTCAAGATCAAGGGGTTGCTGAAATTCTTAAGAATTTCGAAATCTCTCAAAACATTCCTACTGTAGAACTCGGTTTCGAAAAGACTGCTGTTGAAGCAGGTACTCGTAGACTTGGTGCTCGCTGGTCCGTCGAACTTGAACAAGACTTGAAGAATATGAACGGTATTGACATCGATGCTGAAATCACAAATGCGATGAGCTATGAGATTCAAGCTGAGATTGACCGTGAAATGATTATGCGTATGGTACAAGCCGCATTGAACGGTGGAAGAAATCAAGGTTACTCTGTATGGAGTCCTGCTTCTGCTGATGGACGTTGGCTTGTTGAGCGTAACAGAGACTTCTACCAGAGAATTGTCATCGAATCAAATCGTATTGCAGTCCGTAACCGTCGTGGTTCCGCAAACTTCATCGTAGCTACACCCCGTGTGTGCGCTATCTTTGAAATGTTGCCAGAATTCCAATGGTTGACTGTACAAGGTAATGTAAACACCAACCAAACTGGCGTAGCCAAGGTTGGATCTCTCGGTGGACGTTTTAACGTTTATCGTGATACAAGAACCGAAGTTCAGAACTCTGCGATTTATGGAAACTATGGTTACAGTCCTACAAGAACCACTTCCGTAGAATATGCTCTCCTTGGTTACAAGGGACCAGACTTCTATGATACTGGTATCATCTACTGCCCATACATTCCTGTAATGGTTCAAAGAACCATTGGTCCAAATGATTTTGCACCTCGCGTTGGTCTCTTAACGAGATACGGCGTAGTTGACAACATCTTTGGTGCTAGCTTGTATTATCACGTAATTATTGTCAAGGGTTTAGGCGAAGCCTTT
>CAYOWH010000002.1:106071-118691 GCA_964407615.1 uncultured Bacteriovoracaceae bacterium
CCCGGCAATCAATCCGTGTACTTCTAATCCAAGTAAACAGTTCAACAAAAAAACCCACAGAGAAATCTGTGGGTTTTTTCTTGCTTATATCCAAAAATAAAGTAACATTTATATCCTAATTATGCACCCAATCCAACCCATCGAACCAACTGCAAACGTAAATAATTACAATCAATTGCCATCCTTACATCAAGGTATGTTATCTAATAATGATAAAACTCCTGATAATGCTTTGCCAATTGATAGTAATGGTACTATACAATCAAATGCGCATAATATCCCCCAAGTGGTAACATATAATGCGCATGGAATTTTGAACAACAAAAATCCAAACAGTTTAATTGCTTACGCTTAATTACCAATCCCTACAAGCTTGTCCTCTTGGAGTATTAGCCTTAGCTGTCGAACATTTATGTCTTGCTCTAAAAGATTTCTTTCTCTTAGTGTTTCCAGACTTTCCAGTAACTCTTACACCTGCTTGACCCCAATGTATTCTCTTATATCCGCTTCCGGATTTAACGCACTTCATCCACTTCTTTCCCTTTCTGGTTGAGGATGCCTTTTTTGTGGTTTTTGTGCATCTTGCAGATTTCTCTGTAAGATATTCCATTCTTTCTAATAAATTTTCGAAGTTCATATAAATATTATTTATATAAACAATAAATAATATTATGGCAACATTCAATAATTATGTATTTAATACCGCTTCGGAAACCCCACCTCCATTAGGAGTAAGTTTATCCGCTAGTAATAATGGAGTAATTCTTACTACATTAAACGGAACATTATGCGGTAAAACAGTAGTTGGAATTTTATTTAATCAAGTAGCATCTGCTAGTGCTAACTTGGTTAATCTTTCTGCTGGTACAGTAGGATTTAGAGTTTCTAGAAACTATCATGGCCAACAAATGGCTATGTATTTTAGTGATCGTAGCACCACTACATTTACTGTAAATAGCGGAGTAGCGGCACAAACTTTAAATGGTTTAACTTTTGATAATAGAGGACCTGACGAAATTAGAAGACATAACTTAGGGTACTTCTAAAAATCTCTATAAATCATAAATTCAGGAACTCCAAGGCTTTGCATCTTAAATGGTGTAAAGCCTTTTCCTTTTAATATATAAATTACTTCTTTCCAGAATTTTCTATATGCAGCATCTCTTCTTTTACCTGCTGGCATATTTTTAATTGGATAATATTTTTTTAAAATGTAATCGCATTTATCACCACAAGCTAATGCCCATTTAGGTTTTTTAATAGTAAAATCTAATTCTAATTGCTCATAAGTTTCTCGGATTAATTTAAAAAATTTCATAAAATTATTTATATATCGAATTAATTCCTGTTAATAAATACTTTTATGGCGTTTCCATCATTTACTGCACCAACATTCACTGGATTTAAAACTGCTACAAACAGAACAGCTGACGCAATTATGGGAGCATCCGATCTATTGTGTTTGGCTCAAGGTATATTTGGATTAATAACAAGTCCTGCCGCAATATTAAAAGGTTTAGCAAACGCAGCATTAGGTTTGGCTACTACTATTGTAGGTGTTGCAACTAAATTAATTTTAGATAAAGCAAATGAATTAATAGATTCAGTTTTATCTCCAATAAGATTAATTACAGATCAAATAAAACAATTAACGGAAACTTTAATTAATATACAATCTGTAATTTATAATATAGAAAACAAAGCGAAAGAATTGGCGGAATATCTTAAAAAAAGACAAAACTGTTCTGCACAAGCTGCAAATTTATTAAATTGTTTGACGCAATCTGTAATAAATAGAGTAACTAATAAAGTGGCTGGAAATATAAATGCAAACCTTTCAAAACTTGTTAATTCTGTAAACAAAGACATGATGGGTATAAATGGCGCAATTAATAAACATGTGCAGAGGCATACTAAATTTCTAGACAAAGCTAATAACCAAGCTAAATTCTTATTATAATATGGCTGATCAAAATCCAATGGAAGAAAAACAATATGGCTTTTTCAGGGGAATGGTCATACAGAATAATGATCCTGAAAGAAGAGGTAGAATTAAAGTTTTTATACCCGAATTAGCAGCTCAATTATCGAGAACAAAAGGTCAAAACGTAACTAGTCCAAAAGAAGTTTATGAAGCCAGATTCCCCGGTGGATCTAATATTAATTCATATTTAGATTCCGAATCAAGGGAATTAGCAAAGAAGAGTTTATTTTGGGCAGAGCAAGCTGCACCTTTAATAGGAGCAGGTACTGCTGGAGTGTGTGATGTTAAGAATAATGTGGCCACTGTTGGGGAAGGTTATAGAGGAGCACCTTTCGAACCATTAGGAGAAGAAAGTATTACACCATCAGGAGAATCAGTTTCACCTAAAGCTGCAATTTCTCAAAATGCAAATCCCGGTTTATTTGATATGGGATATAAAACTGGTATGGCAGATACTTATAATCAGTCTTTGGCTCCTACTGGATATAACAATGCAGTTAAAGGGATGTTGTCCATACCAAAAGTAGGAGCGCAAGTTTGGGTGTTTTTCGAAAATGGAAACATAATGAATCCAGTTTATTTTGGATACGTCTTTGATAAGAATGATTGGAATTCTGTTTTCAATTCGCAAGAAAGTAATCCTGATCCACATTATCCGGGAGGTTCCGAAAATATACCAAATGATGGTCAACCATTTTTCAGTACGGGAAAAACTGTATTAAATACTAAAGCAGGTTCTTTGGAATTTATAGAAACTGATGATTTGGAAAAAATGAAATTATCACATTATAGTGGTTCATTTTATGAAATGTCTAATAACATAACTGCTGAAGTATGTACAGGTAAGAAAAGTACTGTAATAAATGAAAAAGATTTTTATAGTGTGAAAGGTGATAGAGCTTTCTCAGTTAATGGTGATTGCCACGACACATACAGAGGTAATCATTATATTACTTATGGAGATGGGGATAATAAAATATTTTACGAAGATTGGATGAAGGCAGCAGAACCTGCATTTCAACATGCTACACTGTTTAATAATAAAGAAATAACAGCTAAAGATCCTACTTCAAATGGTGCTGCAAAAGGAAACGCAAATGCAAATTATAGTTTGCCTAGTAACAGTACTGTAGCAAATAAATTAACATTACAATCAGATTGGAAGAGTTTAATTGGAGGTGCAGCAAAAAATCCAAGTTCTTATTTAAAAAAGGTTCCACATAGTGTATTAGGAGTTTCATAATATGGCAGATGTAAAAATAACTCAACCCGGAGATAGATCAAATCAGGCAAACGTTTTAAAAAAAGTTGCCGAAGATGTACTTGAAGTAGAAATGCAGATGCCCGCTGGTGGCAATCAAATAATAAACTGGGAAAAAAATCGAGTTGAAACAGTTGGATTGTATACAAATCTAACACCTCCAACTAGGAAACACACGGCAGCTTTTAGACCAAAAGCTGTTCAAATAGACGGAAGTGGTTCATTCACAAAACATGAACCAGTTCAATATGTGGAGGAAATTGAAAATTCAAGATTTCCTTGTGGAACTTATAGTTTAAATGTTGGGAACAAATATACTGTAGATGTTGGATCTGGCGGAGTAGCAATTAAAACTGCTGGTAACATGAAGATTAATTCAGACGGAAGGGGCGTTATTAGTGCGACTGATGAATTATATATGTCATCGCAAGGAAATATTAATCTTGCAAGTAGTGATAATATATCTATAGTAGGAAATTCTTTAAAACTTCAAGGGTCTAATCAAGTATATATAGATTCAAATTTGGGAGTAAAAAGTAATTTACTAGTAAATGGTGGTGCATTTGTAGACGGTGAAGTATTTTTGAATCACATTAGTTGTCCCGCAGAAATTCAATATACTGGAGGCGGGATAGGAAGCTATGGACAATTTATGGTAAATGCGGGTGCTAATGGAGAAGTTAAAGGAGCAGGTGGTAGTGCTGTTATAGCTTGGGCAGACGTAAGCTATATTAAAGATTTATATAATAGTATCGGAGCACCAAAGGCACCTTGGACGTTACCAGATAAAATACCAGTATTAGTATTGTCTGATGGTGGAACTAATTTAGCATCTACTGCTGGAAATGGAGGAGTTCAATCCAATCCATCTTATTCTGTGTTTGTATATCCACACGAACACCCTTTCAATAATATTCCATTAACTTTTACTACAAGTAATCAGAAGACTAGAAATATGGCGGCAAAGATGAACTCTGGAGGCCCCATAAACGCCTCACCAATATCACATGGGTACAAGACACCAGTTTAATTAGAAGATCTCGTCTACGAGTCCATATTTAAGACAATCGGCTGAATCCAACCATATATCTCTTTTTAAAATTGCGTCCAATTCTTTCATCGGAAATTTGGTATATTGTTTGTATATACTCTTAATAATTTCCATTAGTCTCTTATTATTCTCATGTTCATCTTTTAATTTTTCAAATGTGCCACAAGAGAATGCACTTAATTGATGAATAAGCATTAAAGAATTCTTTCCAATAAATCTTTTAGCACCAGAAACACTAATTAATGTGGCAGCACTTGCTGCGTTTCCTTCTACATAAGTCCACACTTTAGATTTTAAAGAACGAATTGTGTCCACTGAAGCAAGACCAGCCATTAATTCTCCACCATAACTATTAATTCTTAAATGTATAATAGGTGTGTATGTGGGATTATTAATGACAACAGCAGATTGTTGTAGCTTACAATCAATTTCCCTCAAAAGTCTATTTAACTCCGCACATGAACCTACAGTCACATCAGTATAGAAATGAATAGTATTATCAAATGCTTTTACCGATCCCATAGTATTTAGAATGTCGGCCATCGGTATTTGAATTTGTTGATCTATTTGGGTTAATTCTTTGTTGTCTTCTGTTTCGTCACTTCCCCAATAGGTTCGTCTCATATTTTATTATTTATCCAATACTTTTGATAAACCAAGTATGAAGACCCTAGATTCATTTTCGTCAACTATATCAGTGGCTGTGCATTTCACTTTAGTTATTATTTGGTTGACTCTATTTTGATATCTAAAAGTTTCTTCGAAAGGTGCATTACAGTTAATCATATTATTCCATTTTTCTTGGATACCTTCTCTATCTTCAGGATGAACAGATAATAACCAATTATGTCCTAGTGCCTCACTTTCAGTCAAACCTGTTAAAGATACCCACTTTGCATTAACCTTGATACATTTTCCTTCAAAGTTGCAGAGAAATTGTGCTATTTCTAAATTGTCTAATATAGAATTTATTATTTTATGTTGCAATTTTATTTCCGAATAAATCGTATGCTGAATGTTTTGTATCTGATTAATTTTATCCGGAACTTCTGTTATAAGTTTAAGGCAATTAAAAATTTTAACACTTTTAATTTTATTTTCAAAAACGTTAAACGCCGTATATAATATAGCTATTATGGAGAGTAAATAATATACGGTATTAACTTTTCCGCTTAAAAAATTAAAAAATTGCTCCATAAAACATTATATACATATTATTTATAAATATAAACTACGTGAAATATAATATTTTATAAAATTTATCCAATTATTTTATCAACTATAGATTGAAGAGTGGTTCTCTTATCTTCCCGAATTTTAGGAGCATAAGAGTTTAAAATTGTAAACAATTCCTTAGGTTTGACGCAATTAATATACTCTGGTTCCCATTTAATTCCATCAGAGAAATGCTCATTCATGACATGCATCAGAATGCACATTTCTTCTTCTGTCAATTGATCTATTTTATGTTTGAAAATCATATACCTTTTTTAATTCGTTAATATAAGATTTAACATCTTCCGAAGAGTTTAAAATACTTTTATTAATTAAAAATGTATCATCGTCTAAAAAAGACTTTATTCTGTACAAATCTTCCTCAGTAATATCAGGCATCTTCTTTTCAACCTTTAACATTGTTCTGCAATCTAGAACAGAATATCCTCTTTTAAGGAGAGTTCTAGCCTCTCTAGAGGTGTATAGCTTAGAAAGATCTACTTCACTACCATATTCAATAACCTTTTTATCATAATGTTTATCTGATACGGTAGTTGTTTTTCCTGAAATTACACAAGTTAATTTTTTAGCCATTTGTATTTTCTATCACAATTGCCATTTAAAGTCAATTATTTAGAATATTTTTTATCACGCAAGTTTTTCAATAAGACTTTTTTCGTCATTTCGTCTTTCTTATGTTTTTTTATTTTTTTAATTTCTTTCCTAGTAAGATTCTTTTTTTGTGGAAGGATCCTTCCATCCACTAAAGATGGACTCATGCCGTCTTTACTGCCTTTGAATCCATCTGGAAGATTGCCGTATCTAGTAGGACCTTGCTGTGTTGCACTGGCTGTCGAATTAACATATTTGTATAATTGACTGAAGGAAGTATCCAAATCCTCTAATAATTTCTTATAAGTATCGTCAAACAGCATAAATATATTTAGTGAAAACTGACTTTTACCATATTCAAAAAGTTTACGAAAACAATTTGATTTCTGAAACAGAATTAAAATATACGCCTATTGAAGATACTAAAAACTCCATGAAGCTGGGACATTCTACTATGGGACCCGGACATGCGCCAGTTCAGCCCAACGATTTGGATGCGTCTCAATTTAGTCAAATGACCATGTTTCCGAAAGACATGGAGATTACTTCCGAAATGAAAAGGAAGATGTTGATAGACTTTTTAAACGATGAAATAGTTAAAGGAGATTGGAACGATAAAACTAAAGATGCATTTGCTAAACTTATTTATGCTCTTCTTTAGCTAGAGTAATAATAGAAATCATTGTATCCAATAAAATATCCATTGTCCAGCAAAAAGAAGATGATGCAAATGGATAAAGTAAAGAAACTTCTTCTAAATCATTATAATCCCACAAAAAAGGTATTAATACTACTCCACACCAAAATCCTAAACACATTGAGCATTCAAATAATTCTGAAAAGAAATTAAATTTATCAGATAATAATTTTCTTGTAGAAGTTAATAAACTGGAATATTTTATAATGTAGCATAATCCCAAAGAAACAAAAAAGTAAAAGAATAGCATATAATAATAGTATACCTACTAATAATGTTTTTTGCATTACTTATTTGAAAATTCTTCAGAATTTAAAAAATCTTTTAACAATAACAACTCTTCCCTTTTAAGTTTAACGGTTCCATTGAAGTCATCAGTGATGGTGAAAGAATCATTTTCAATTTCAGTCAAAACTGGACAGCAAGATCCGGATCTTCCGCACATTGTATACTTGATTTTCTTTTGATTTTTTGATAGATTAGTTTCCATATATTTTTATTTATGACATGGCACGAATATGCAATAGCACTAGCTGAAGTAGCAAGTTTGAAATCTAAAGACCCTTGGAAAAAAGTGGGAGCATGCCTTTTGAGAACAGAGGATAATACTGCAATTTTAGGGTTTAATGGATTCCCCAAAGGGATGAATGAAGATTGGTCGGATAGAGATAGGAGAAGAAAATTTGTAATCCATGCGGAGCAAAATGCATTAAGATACGTAAAGCCGAATGAATGTTATCTTTGCGCAGTCACAATGTTACCTTGTAATGACTGTTTAAAAAGTTTAGCTTCGTATGGTATAAAAACGATAATATATAAAGAAATATACAACAATGATGATTCTAGTTTAGAATTGGCAAAACAATTCAATATAGAACTTATACAGTATAATAAATAAGTTCATGAATAAATTGGATAGTATATATTATGAAGGACAAATAGCGGATAACGCATCCTTAAAAGATACTGTTTTATATCCAGATACATTAATACCTGCAATTGAATTTTATGACAAGTTGAACTTAAGAGTTAGAATTGTAAAAATTAATGCTGAAACTGGTTATAGTGATGGGGAAATCATTAAACCTGAAGATACTAAAATATATAATAAAAGTAGCAAAACATACACTGGTAAGTTGCAAACTGAAAAAAAATTATACAACAAAACGGATGCGTTTAAAGTTAATTCTTTTTATTTAAATAATATAGTTTTTAATAATTTTAAAACTATTCATCATTTAGATAAATTTGAAAATAATACAAAACCATATTTTAATAGTATAAAATTGCTGTATGATCAAAATATTTTAGCATCTAGAGATCGTAAAACTGTTAGTGATTTTTTAATAAAGTACAAAGATCTTTTGGATAAAATAAATAAAGTAATTCCGAAAATTTCTAGTTATGATGTTAGAGATGAAGATTTTTTGGAAATTGAAGCTTTGATGAAAGAGATAGAGGAAAAGCATCTTCGGGAAGTTAATATTGCATTATATAATACATATATACCCATTGATATATGTGTAAAAGATGCATCTATTTATAATTTAGAAATTATTTCGTCTGACTATCAGGATACACATAATAATTCAAATCAAGTTCACGATTTTAAAGCTGATATTATAGATATAGTTAATTCAATATCTTTCTTAAAAATTAAAAATATAGATTGCGACGGATTATTAATAAAGGGAAATTCAATGAAATATGTGAATATAGAGAATAGTATTGTTAGAACAAATTTTTCTAACGGTAATAATTTTAATCGGCATACAGTTTATTATTTTAATAATAATACTTTTGATAATAATTTTCAAATCAACGCTTTAAATTTGCTCTATATTACTAAATCAAACAAATTTAATAATGTAGCGATGGGCAATTTATTCGAACTTTTAAACAATAAATATGCTATAGATGAAGTTATCGGTATTGATAATTTAAATGGTCAGATTTCCGATGATGAATTTGATCCTACAATTTTTAATGTAAGTGATCTTTCTAAAAAGGAGTATGATGCATACCAAGATTATTCTAGTTATAGATCGAAAGCTTATGTTCCAAAATTAATAAAATTATTAAGTTCTGGAGATATTAATCTCGTAGATATGAATTATAAATATAAAATTCCCGAAGAAAATAAAGATTTACTTTATAATTTAATTCAAAAATTACTATCATAATTATGAAAGAAAATGAAACTATTAAAAAAATATTATTAATTTTTGAGCAAGGTAAGCCAAATATTGTTTATGATAAAATTTATACATTTGATGATGGTCCAAATGATATAAAACAAATTACATTATCTTTTGGAATTACAGAATATGGAAATCTTAGAAATTTTATTAGACAATATATAAATTCTTCTGGAAAATATAAAGATTTCTTTTTAGATTATGTAGATAGAATAGGAAGAGTATCTCTTGTTGGTGATAAAAAGTTTATAGACACATTAAAACAATCTGCGGATGATCCTATAATGAGGAAATGCCAAGAAGATGCATATGAAAGTATGTATATAGAACCTGCTTTATTATGGTCGGATAAAAATAAATTTACATTACCTTTATCAAAATTAACTATTTGTGACTCCTTTTTACAATCTGGATCTATATTAAATTTATTAAGAAATAGATTTTCCGAAAAAATACCTTTAAACGGAGGAAATGAGAAGATTTGGGTGGAACAATATTGTAAAGCTAGAAGAGATTGGTTGGCCAATCATCCCAGAAAAATTTTAAATAAAACAATTTATAGAGTGAACTTTATTTTAAATCGTATCTCTTTGAATGATTGGGATTTAGAGAAATTTCCTATGCTTATTAATGGTACTACTTTGAAGGCTTAATATATCTGCTATTTAGCTTGAAAGTCCATTTCGGAGGGTGTACAGTTGGTACTTTAAACTACATTAAATACTAACCATATGGAATCTAAAATTACTATTTTTGATGAGCAAATTTCCAGAAAACCAAACCGTTATCCTTGGACAGAAACGTTTATAGAGGCGATGCATAACGGATTTTGGACTGACAAGGAATTCAATTTTAAATCAGACATTCATCAATTTAAAGTAGTTTTAAATGAGAAAGAACGTGAAATTATTATTCGTACACTATCTGCTATTGGTCAAATAGAAGTCGCAGTTAAAACATTTTGGGCTAAATTGGGGGAGAATCTTCCGCATCCATCCTTATCAGATCTTGGATATGTTATGGCTAATGTGGAAGTAATCCATAATAATGCATACGAAAGACTAATCACTACTTTAGGTCTTGAAGATGTTTTTGAAGAGAACCTTAAATTGGAATGGATACAGGGTAGAGTTAAGTATTTGAAGAAATATACGCACAAATTTTATAAAGATTCTAAGAAACAATACTTGTATGCTTTAATTTTATTCACTTTATTTGTAGAGAATGTTTCATTATTCTCTCAATTTTATATTATTAATTGGTTTGCTAGATTTAAAAACGTACTGAAGGATACCGATCAACAGGTTAAGTACACCCGTAATGAAGAAAACATTCATGCTTTAGTAGGTATTAAAATTATTAATACTATTAGAGAGGAGCATCCTGAACTATTTGATGAAGAATTGGAGGCTAAAATTTTAGAAGAAGCTCAAGAAGCATTTAAATCGGAATCTAAAATAGTAGATTGGATGGTGAATGGCATACAAGAACAAGGATTAGACGCTACCATTTTAAAAGAATTTATTAAAAATAGAATTAATGAATCCTTAACTCAAATAGGATTTTCGCAAGCATTTGAAGTTGATAAGGAATTATTATCTTCTACAACTTGGTTTGAGGAGGAATTATTGGGTAATAATATGACTGATTTTTTCCACTCTAGGCCCACAGAATACGCTAAAAAGAATCAATCCTTTTCTGAAGATGATTTGTTTTAAATAAACATTATCTTTGATAATAGTAGACATTTAGATAACTATTATGCTACAGTAATTATTATGAAGTACAAGGACATCTATTGGCTTAATAAAGATTCTAGGAAATTTCTCGAAAGAGGTTATTTGCTAGAAGGAGAGAGTGCGGAAGAAAGAATTCATCAGATAGCAGTTGCTGCTGAAAAATATTTAAAAATTGATGGATATAAGGAAAAGTTTTTTGATTATATGTCCAGAGGCTTTTATTCTTTAAGTTCTCCTATATGGAGTAATTTCGGAAGAGATAGGGGTATGCCTATTAGTTGTTTTGGGAGTTATATTCCGGATACTATGGATGGAATTCTTGCTAAACTATCTGAAGTGGGAATGATGACAAAGGCGGGTGGTGGAACTTCGGCTTATTTCGGTGACGTTAGGGGTAGAGGTACTCCAATATCTGCTGGTGGAGAATCTACAGGATCCGTCCATTTTATGGAACTGTATGACAAATTGATGAATGTAGTTTCTCAGGGTAATGTTCGTAGGGGTTCATTCGCAGCATATCTTCCAGTTGACCATCCAGATATTGAAGAGTTTCTCAAGATCAAGTCTGAGGGGAATAGCATTCAAGATATCTCAATCGGAGTGTGTGTCACTGATGAATGGATGAAGTCTATGTTAGAGGGTGACAAGGTTAAGAGAAAGATATGGGGTGATATTATTAAGAAAAGATTTGAAAGCGGTTATCCTTATGTATTTTTCTCCGACAATGCTAACAATCAATCTCCGCAAGTTTATAAGGACAAAGGTTTGAAAATCAATAATTCAAACTTATGTTCCGAGATAATGCTTTCTAATTCTAAAGATGAATCTTTTGTCTGCGATTTATCTTCATTGAATTTGGAAAAATGGGATGAATGGAAGGATACTGATGCTGTTGAAGTATTAGTTTATTTTTTGGATTCAGTTATGACTGAATTTATTAATAAGACCGAGAATATTCCATTTATGGAAGCACCAAGAAACTTTGCTATTAGACAAAGAGCATTAGGTGTTGGTGTATTGGGTTGGCATTCATTACTACAGGCTAAAATGATTCCTTTTGAATCGTTTCAGGCTAAGATGTTAAATGTTGAGATTTGGAAGTTTATTAGAGAAAAGGCTGATAAAGCTACGAAGGAATTGTCTGATATATACGGCGAACCAGAGCTTTTGGTCGGATATAACAGACGCAATAGTACTACATTGGCTGTGGCACCTACTACATCTAGTTCATTTATTTTAGGTCAAGTTTCACCTAGTATTGAACCATTAAATTCCAATTATTTTGTTAAGGATCTCGCCAAGGGTAAATTCACCTTTAAAAATTCTTATTTAAAAACATTATTGAAATCTAAAGATAAAGATGACGACGATACTTGGAAGTCGATCTTAATTAAGGGTGGTAGTGTTCAGCATTTAGATTTTCTCTCTCAAGAGGAGAAGGATGTATTTAAGACTTTTGGAGAGATCTCACAAAAGGAAATTATTATTCAAGCTGCTCAGAGGCAAAAATATATTGATCAAGGGCAGAGTTTAAATGTAATGATACCTCCAACTACTAAACCAAAAGAGGTTAACGAATTGATGATATTTGCTTGGGAACAAGGCATCAAGTCTCTCTACTATCAACGTAGTGCAAATCCCGCGCAGGAATTGGCTAGGTCAATTTTAAGCTGCAAATCTTGTGAATCATAATTGACAACTTTAATATTTGTGGTAACATAATAATGTATGAACAACAAATTTAACAATGTTTTACCAACTGCGTGGAATAATCCTGAAATGATTAAACCGATCTCATCCAAAGATCTTTTAAAGGATATTATGGCTACACCTTTAGCCAGTATCTTTGATACAAGTTATGAT